>JBBQIU010000683.1:0-2853 GCA_038325245.1 Verrucomicrobiota bacterium | reverse complement strand
CTATGTATCGATTCTTTAAAGCTCCAAAGCCGGGTGGCCACCCCCCGTTAACGGCCCGCCCCCGCGGCGAACCCCCAAAACGCCCGGGTTCGTATCGCATCGGCAAGGCTGGCCCGGGGCTCCTCGAACGACTCCGGTTCGTGCTCTGATCCCGTTGCCCGTGATGGACCCGCGGGTTCCCGGGCCAACCCGCAATCCTCCGGGGACCGACGGATCAGGATCGCCGCGAGCGGTGCCATGCAAAGAACGAGAAAGCCCCCGACCACTACCCAGGCAGCACGCCAGCCATGGTTGACGACGAACGAGCCGACCAGCGGGAAGGCGATCATGAAGCCGACACTCAGAAGCACCGAATAGACGGCCATCGCCCGGGGAAGGCGGCCATCGAACCATTGGGGCGTCACGCTCAGACTTGCCACCGACAGGGCGCTCTGACCGAGGGCGCGGGTCAGGGTGATCGCGATCGCGGCGGCCACGAACCCGTGCACCTGAGCGAATGCAAGGACCACGAGCCCGAGCGCCAGGGATAGTGCGGTCAGAACCCAGCGGGAACCGAAGCGATCGACGAGATTGCCGATGCTGATGCAGGCGGCGGATCCGAGGAGGGTCGCCCAGAGGTTGATCTCGGCATACGTCACGCGGGTGAGTCCGAGGTCGCGCAGGAGGGGTTCCGTGATGAGCCCCAGGCCCTGCGTGCGTCCGGGAAGCGTCGCGACCATGGCCAGCGCGGCGACCGCCACCTGGACCCAGCCAAAATAGAACGGGAGGCGGGCGGCGATGGCCGGAGGGCGCGGGGCGGTCGGTGCAAACGCTGTCACGAAGGCGGGAAGGTACTCACGGAGCCCGAGACGTCCAGCCGTGCTTTCCACCGCCTCGATGGGTTCGCATACCCATCGATAACCGTTGAGGAGCGAGGAGCCCGGCCCTGGTGGGGCCAGGTGCGTCCGGACGGGTCGAATGTCATGACTTGATAACCCCATGGTCCCGCAACGGATCGGGGTTTACAAAAGCTTCGCCGCGGGAGAAGGAGCCGACTAGCTTCCGGCGCGGCAGGCACTCGACTTTCAACCGGCCTGACAGGGAGGGTCCGAGGTGATCAGCCTTGGAGGCCAAATCGTGGGGAAACCCAAGAAAACGGGCCGTCGACGTGGTGAAGAGGACGAAGCATGGGGGAACACCCGATCCACGGGAGTGACGTAGCAACCGGTGGCCGCCGGTACCGGGCCTTCATCTCTTACAGCACCGCTGCGGATGGCCGCCTGGCACCCGCGCTACAAGCAGGTTTGCAACGCTTTGCGAAGCCCTGGTATCGAATCCGCGCCATGCGGGTGTTCCGAGATCGCACCGGATTGGGGGTTACGCCGGCGCTGTGGGGATCGATCGAGAAGGCGCTCGGTGATTCCGAGTACTTTGTTCTTCTCGCGTCACCCGCCTCCGCCGCCTCGAAATGGGTGCAGCAGGAATTGGAGTGGTGGCTGAGAAACCGCTCCGCGGATCGGTTGTTGGTGGTGCGGACGGACGGCGGGATCGTGTGGGACAATGCCAGCCGGGACTTCGACTGGACCCGCACGACGTCGCTGCCCCGGCTCCTGGGGAAGGCGTTCGCCCAGGAACCCTATTTCCTCGACCTGACATGGGCCCGGGAAAAGGCGGACCTGTCACTTCGTCACCCTACCTTCGCGGATGCCGTCGCCCGGCTGGCCGCCACGCTTTGGAGCCTGCCCTTGGATGAACTGATCGGTGAAGACATTCGCCAGCACCGGAGAACCTCCCGCATGGTGGGCCTTGCGATGGCGTCACTGGCGGTGTTGACGCTCGCGGCGCTCCTGGTCGCGATGCGCGGTGACCGTGCGTGGCGCCTGGCAGATCGACTGGCAACGGCCGAAAGGACCGATGCCGAGATCGAAGCGAAGAAGACCTGGTCGCGACGACTCGCCGCGGACTCCTTGAACCAGCAGGCGTCGGACAGGGACCTGAGCATTCTTCTCGCGGTGGAGGGGGTCCGCCTTTATCCGACTGCGGAGGCCGAAAGTGCGCTGCGCCAATCCCTGGCGGGCGACCTCGAGCCTGCGCTGATCCTGCCCGGCCATCGGGAGAGGGAATGCTATGCCGAGTTCAGCCCGAATGGCGCCTGGGTCCTCACCTGGGGCGATGAAACGGCGCAGATCCTGGATGCGCTCACCGGGGAGGTGTTGAGGGAACTTCGTGGCCACACGGCCGACATCCTGGACGCCCGATTCAGTCCCGATGGACGCCGCGTTTGCACCACGGGCGAAGATGAGTCCGTACGCCTCTGGGATGCGGCCAGCGGGCGGGAGCTATTGAGTGTCCATCATGCGGGCGCTAACCACGCCCAGCTCTCACGGGATGGCACCCGATTGCTTTCGCTGGCCATGGGAGACGAGGCCATCCTCTGGAACGTCAGCGGCGGGACGCAGTTCGCCCGGATTCCCCTCGGCCTCTCCATTGGGGATCGCCTCGCCTCCTTTGCTCCGGACGGCCAGCGGTTGGCGATAATCGCAAGAGCGGACCCACGCGTGATGGATGCGGAAACCGGCGCCATTGTGCTGGAATTGACGGGGCATTCGAAATCGGTTCGAAGCATTCAATTCAGTCCCGCCGGCGATTTCCTGGTGACGGCGAGCGACGATTCCACGGCCCGAATCTGGCGGGCGGCGAACGGTCAATGCGAACGGATCCTGTCCCATGCCGGCGAACCTTCGGGCGTGAGGGAGGCGCAGTTCAGTCCGGACGGTCGATACGTGGCCACCCGGGATGGCCATCACACCATCGTGGTCTGGGATGCGGCGACCGGGGAGCGGGTTGCCCAGATGGAAAGTCCGGAGTTGCAGG
>JBBQIU010000682.1:0-2863 GCA_038325245.1 Verrucomicrobiota bacterium | reverse complement strand
CGTTCGGAGTCTCCCCGCCGCTCGGCATCATCGCCGTCCTCCTCACGGTCGTCGTCTCCCTCGTCTGCTGCCGCGCCACCGGCGAAACCGATACCACGCCGATCGGTCCCATGGGCAAGCTGACCCAATTGGTCTTCGGGATCCTTCCAGGCGCCGCGGGCAACACCGCCATCAATCTCATGACCGCCGGCGCCACGACTTCCGCCGGCATGAGTTCCGCCGATCTCCTCACCGATCTCAAGAGCGGTTACCTCCTGGGAGCCAATCCAAGAAAACAGTTCCTGGCCCAATTCACCGGCGTCTTCGTCGGCACCCTGGCCATCGTTCCAGCCTGGTACCTGATGGTGCCCACCCGCGAACGCCTCGAAGCCTTCAACCCGCCCGCCGCCAACATGTGGAAGGCAGTCGCCGACCTTCTCACCCTCGGCCTCCAAACCCTGCCGCCTTCGGCCCTCTGGATCATGGCCATCGGGGCCGGATTGGGAGTCGCTCTTCCCCTTGTCGAACGCCTTGCCCCCAAAGCCCGCCCCTATCTGCCGTCCGCCATGGGACTCGGTTTCTCCTGGGCCTTTGTCTTCCAAAACTCCCTCTCGTTCGCCCTCGGCGCGATGGCGGTCTGGGCGTGGACCCGCGTCAACTCACGCCACGCCGACACGTACGCTACCCCGGTCGCGTCCGGGTTCATCGCCGGTGAATCCCTCATCGCCGCCGCCATCGCAATCGCCTGCACCCTCGTCGGAATCTTAGCCGGTCAGTCGGGAGCCCGACCCTGACGAAGCCTCCGGGCTGCGTTCTCGAAATCCTCCGGAGGGGGCGCCTCAAACTCCAGTCGCCGGCCCGTCATGGGATGCGTGAAAACGAGCTGCCACGCATGCAACATCTGACGCTCCGCCCGAAACCCGGTCTGTTCCTCCAGACGCGCATTCGCCCTTTTTCCGTAGGTCTCGTCCCCGACCAACGGATAGCCGATGTGCTGGAAATGCACCCGGATCTGATGAGTGCGCCCCGTGTGCAGTGTCGCCGTCACGTGAGCCGCCCCTCGAAACCGCTCTTCCACCCGAAAGCTCGTCCACGCCTCCCGCCCGCCGGATCCCTCGGTCACGGCCATCCGCTTCCGATGACTCGGATGGCGCACGATCGCCGCCCGAATTTCGCCCGCGTCCGACGGCATCTCCCCGCACACCAGCGCGCGATACACCTTCTCCAGCGATCGCCCCGCGAATTGGGACGCCAACGCCACGTGAGCCGCGTCATGGCGCGCCACCACCAGGCACCCGCTCGTGTCCTTGTCCAGCCGATGCACAATCCCCGGCCGCGCCACGCCCCCAATTCCACTCAACCGCCCCGCGCAGTGGTGCAATAACGCGTTCACCAACGTCCCCTCGGCATGTCCCACGGCCGGATGCACCACCAGCCCCGCCGCCTTGTTGATCACCAGGAGATCGTCGTCCTCGTAAAGCACAACCAACGGTATCGCCTCCGCCCGCGCCTCCGACGGCACCGGCTCCGGCCATGTGACATCGATACGATCCCCCCTCCTCGGCGCTTGCGTCACCTTCGCATACCTCTCGTTTACCCGGATGAATCCCGACTCAATCAGCCGTTGAATCGTCCCCCGCGAGACCGAGGGCAGACGCCCACGAATGTACGCATCCAGCCGCACATCCGGTTGCGACGAGTCCACCGTCCACGTGGTGGGTTCAGCGTTCACGTGCGTTCAACTCGCTGCTTCCGGCGACTTCCCTCGCACCAGCCCCGCGCGCCTCCGCACGGCGTACAACACCACCCCCATCCCTACCAATCCCGCGCTCACCCAATGCGCCGGCGTCAGGACGCCCAGGGTCAGGGCCGACGCCGGATAGTCTCCCCGATACAACTCCACCACGCTCCTCAACACCCCGTACGCCATCAGGTAGACCGCGAACACCTGCCCGTCGAATCGCCGACGCCCGAACCACCACGCCAATGCCCCCGCCAACGCGAAGCACAGCCCCGCCTCGTACAATTGCGTCGGATGCACCGGCATTCCCCGCGTCTCGTGCGCCGACGGATACCGCCAGGCCCATGGCATCCCGCAACTCCGGCCGTAACAACAACCGTTCAACAAACACCCCAGACGCCCCATCGCATGCCCCAGTGCCAGGCTCGGCGCCATGATGTCGGCCATCGTCCACGCCGGAACCTTCTTCCAAGCACACCAGCAAAACCCTCCGGCAACCGCCACCAGAAACCCACCGTGAAACACCAGGCCCCCGTGATGCACCATGAAGATCTCGCTCCAAGGCGCATTCTGAAAGTCCCGCTCCCAATACGTCATCACGTAAAGCGCCCGCGCCCCGACGATGCCCCCCACGATCAGAACCCAGAGCAGGTCCCACACGGTATCCGCCGGAATCCCCGCCCTCGGTGCCCGACGCGCCGCCGTCCACGCCCCCAACCAAAAACCCAAGGCCACACAGATCCCGTACCACGTCACCGTCGCCGGCCCGAGTTGAAACGCCACCCTGTCCACGTGGCCGAAACCTACCGCGCCACCAGCGCCCGGCAGAAGCCTAAACCCGAATGCCCTAAACTCTCGCTCATGCCGTAGAACGGAATTCGGGAGGTTCCTTTCGTCATCCCTTTCTCCACACTCTCCCCCGCCGGCCCTAATAGGCCCCACGGTTTCCTCATGCCCGATCGCCCCGATCCCCCTTCACCATCCACCGACGTCCTCCACGTCTGTGCGGGCAATCAGTACGGCGGCGTGGAATCCATGCTGGTGTGCATCGCCCGAGAGTCCCGTGAACCCCAACGACTCCGTCACATCTTTGCCTGCTGCTTCGAGGGCCGCTTCTCCCAGGAACTCCGCGAAACCAACGCT
>JBBQIU010000681.1:0-2867 GCA_038325245.1 Verrucomicrobiota bacterium | reverse complement strand
GGATCCAGCCGGCGGCCGGCGACGCGGGTGGCGCGTTAGGCGCGGCACTGTTCGTGCATCACCAACTCCTGGAGAACCCCCGAAGTCCCGCGGGGCGCGACCTTCAGTTCGGGAGCCTGCTGGGACCTGCATTTTCGGATCAGGACGTGCGGCAATATGTCGAGCAGGCCGGGCTGCCGTTTCACCACTACCCGGAGGAGTCCGCCCTGCTCGACGCAGTCGCAGGGATTCTCGCGCAGGGAAAGATCATCGGCTGGTTCCATGGGCGCATGGAGTTCGGGCCCAGGGCTCTGGGAGCGCGCAGCATCCTCGGCGACGCCCGCAACGTCACCATGCAGGCCAACATGAATCTGAAGATCAAGTTCAGGGAGAGCTTCCGGCCGTTCGCACCGATCGTCCTCCAGGAACGGGCGGGCGAGATCTTCGAAATGAAGCCGGGCGAGGAAAGCCCTTACATGCTCATCGTGGCGCCGGTTCGGGAGAAGTACCGGAAGTCTCTCTCGCCCGAGGACGCCCGGCGGATGCAGGAGGACCCCGACCTGCGCCACCGCGTCAACATGGTGCGGTCGGATTTTCCGGCGATCACGCACGTCGATTACAGTGCGCGAATTCAGACCGTGGACGGGACGCGGTATCCGCGCCTTCACCGGATGATGCGGACCTTCGAGGGCCTGACGGGTAGTCCGGTGCTGGTGAACACGAGCTTCAACATCCGGGGCGAACCCATCGTTTGCACGCCGGCGGACGCGACGCGCTGTTTCCTCGCGACCGAAATGGATGCCTTGGTTCTTGAGAACCATATCCTCCTGAAATCGGAGATGCCGCAGACGGCGACCGAACCGGAGAAGAAGAAGTACCTGGCGTCCTTCGACCTCGATTGAACGCGGCACGACCTCAACGAGCCTGAAACCGACATGACCTGGTCTGACGTCACACGCGCTCCGAAACCGACGGTGGTCCGCCAGTTTGGCGTGGTGTGCCTGGTGATCTTTGGTGCCGTCGGCTTGTACTTCGCTCTGAAGCAATCTCGCCCGGTGCTCGGCTACAGTCTGGTGGGCGTGGGCGTCCTGAGCGCGATTTTCGGCGCGGTGGCGCCGGGCGTTTTCCGCTGGGTCTTCACGGGTTCGATGCTGCTGGCATTTCCGATCGGGTTTGTCGTCTCGCAGGTGATGCTGGTGTTCCTGTTCTTCGTCGTGTTCCTGGCCGTAGGCGCGTTCTTGCGGCTGAAGGGATGGGACGCCATGTTGCGGAGGCGCAAGCCGGCCGGGGCGAGTTACTGGCAGCCAAAAACCACGCCAACCGATCCGAAGCGTTACCTGCGGCAGTATTGAGTCGGGAGAACGACGATGAGCGATCTTAAGAAGTCCGAGTTCGAGAAGGCGGCATCCGAGGACAGGCGCATGGGGTTTCTGGCCGAGACGTGGGCCTTCATGAAGGAGAACAAGAAGTGGTGGCTGCTTCCGATCGTGGCGGTGCTGCTCCTTTTCGGGGCGCTCGTGCTCCTCTCCGGCAGCGCCGTCGCGCCGTTTATCTATACGCTGTTCTGAAGAAAGGGGTTCACCACCCGGACTCCCCCGTAGTCCTGGCCGTCGGAGAGGTCTTCGGTATACAGGCGGTCACAGGTCAATTGGCGGGCGGCGGCGAGAATGGCGGCGTCCCAATAACTGATCCTGTAGGCGTGGCAGAGATGAAGCGCATCTTCGACCGTGTGCAGGTTGACCGGCTGAATGCGAAACAGCTTCCAAACGTCGAGGTAGGCCTTCGCTTCCTCATGGCTCAGCCCCAGCTTGTTGGGACGCGTGGCCACCCAGTAGAATTCCTGCAACACCTGTGTGGAAAGAAGCAGTTCCTCCGATCGAACCAGGCCCCGCGCCGTCCAGATCTTGTCGCGCTCGGACGGGTCGTTCCCGGCCGCATAAAGCAGCACATTGGTGTCAACGAACGTCCCGGGCATGAATCTCTCCTCGGTTGAGCCGGCCCACGGGACCCCGTTTCGGGCTGCGATCCGTCCGGTCAAACAGGGTGGCGAGGAGTTGGCTGCGTTCGGCCCTCAGTTCGTCCTCCCGCGAAAGGGTCCGCAGATAATCCGCAACAAGGCGGCTGACGGACGTCGATTGCTCCGCGGCCTTGCGTCGGGCCGCCAGATAGACCGCATCGTCGACGGCGATCGTGATGTTCTTCACGGGCCCACAGTGACTGTGGAACTGTGGCGCGTCAACCGAGCGAATTCTCAAGGCAACACTGCCGCCCGGATCATGCGACTCGACCCGCCAGATGTCGGCGGACTGAAAAGCCTCCGAGCCCGCGGGTGGCGGCCTCGGCATAAGTGCTGCCGAGCCCGCGATACCAGGCCGTCACTTGGACGTGAGCGGGACCGCCCGGAGCCACGTTGGGAATCGTCCGCGTGACCCCCGTGAAGTAGCCCAGGGGGCTTGGTAGATCGTCGAGAAACGGGACCGGGTCTCCAACCGGGATCAAGGGTTGACCCGGTGGCCCGGCGTGCAACTGGGCGACAAACCGGCTGTCCAAGCCGCGCCGTCCTGCCAGCGACGGCATGAGGATGACGGGCGGGTCGTAAACTCCGCTGACGCGGTTGGCAAAGAACACCGTTCCTTGGCCGAATGAGGCGAAAGCCAGAAGGAGACCGACCGAAGCGAGAAGTATCGTCCTCGTGGGATGAATGTGAGGAAGGGACCACACGGATGGCGGTCATGCAAACGCCGGTGTTTCAAGGTCCCGCGGCTCACAGGACGCGCCCTTCGAGAATCAGAGGTCCAGAACCTGAAGGTGTTTGGCGAAAACCAGGTTCCTTCTCTGCGCTCTCTGCGTTCCCTGTGGCCTAAGTCCAAACGGGCAGGCCTCAAGGC
>JBBQIU010000680.1:0-2867 GCA_038325245.1 Verrucomicrobiota bacterium | reverse complement strand
CAGATCCCTCTCCCGCCAGAGCGAAGCGGAGGTGGGAGAGGGTGGTTCCGCGCCTGCGGAACCGGGTGAGGGCTCTCCCCCCGGTTCATGGTCCCAATGCGCCGTTCGCGAACCGTGGCCCCTTCCCATGAACCCATTTTTGAGAAAGCTCCTCGCCATGAACCCTCTTTCGCCTCGTACGTCCAGTTACCTTCCCCTCGTCGCGACGTTCCTTCTCGGGATCGCCGTCGCCCTTCCCGGCGCCGGTTGCGCCTCGAGATCTGCGGCGGGTCGCTTCATCCCCGCCACAACGGAAAGCCTCGCCGCACTCCATGAGGTCGATCTTCGATTGACACGCTTGGTCACCGGCGGCCACGAAGTCGACGTCACGACCTATCCCATCTCCCTCCGCTTCGGCGACGGGGGAAAGATCTCCGGTCGCTCATCCGTCAACCGCTACTTCGAAGGGTTCGAACTTGGAGACGAAGGGGCCTTGACGTGGCCCGGCGCCGGCTTGGGCATGACCCGTATGGCCGGTCCCGCCGCCGCCATGCAGATTGAAAGCCAGTTCTCGCAAACGCTCACCGCCACCTCGCAGCTCCTGACAACCCCGGATGGAGCTCGATTCCAGAGCGCCGACGGCACCCATGTCGTCGAGTTCCAGCGCTGATCCGGCGGCCCTCCCCTCCTTGGCGTGCCAGCCCTCTTTGCGCTGACCCTGGCCCTTGGTGCGGCGCTGCTCTTCGCGGTTCAGCCCCTCGCCGCCCGGGCGGCCCTTCCGATCCTCGGCGGCACGCCCGCCGTCTGGAACACCTCGATGGTGTTCTTCCAGGGTGTCGTCCTCGCCGGCTACGCCTCGGCCCATCTCTTCGCGCGCCGGCTTTCGCCGGGGGCTCAGGCGGTGGCTTTCCTCGCCGTCATCGCCGTGGGCGCGCTGCCGCTCCCGGCTTCCCCCACGGACACCCCGGCGGCGCCCCCCGCACAGCCCCTCGTCTGGCTGCTCGGGAACCTCGCCTCCCAGTTCGCGCTGCCGTGCCTCGCCCTGGCGCTCGCCAGCCCGCTCCTCCAACGCTGGTACTCCCTCGCCAACCGGGACGACCGCGAACCGTACTTCCTTTATGCGGCGAGCAACGCCGGAAGCCTCGGTGCCCTCCTGGCCTACCCCCTCCTCCTCGAACCGCGCCTCGATCTGGACCGCCAGGCGCATCTTTGGGCCATCGCCTATGCCGCGTGGGGAGGACTCATCGTGCTCACCGCCGTCCTGCAGGTTCGTGGCTCCGGACGAACCGCATTCCCACCGCCGCCCGCCCTCGTCCAGCCGGCCCAAGGGACGACAAGCGTTGAGCAGGGAACGGACCCTCCCCTGAACGGGTCACAGGGTCCATGGGCCGTGAGCCGTTCAAGACGAACCTTTGGGCCCCGCCCAGCCGGGACCCCGCCCTCGGCCCGGCGCTTTCTCGGCTGGATCGCCCTGGGCGCGATTCCCGCAAGCCTGCTTCAGGGATGCACCCTGTTCCTCACCACCGATGTCGCGAGCGTCCCCCTTCTTTGGGTCATCCCCCTCGCCCTCTACCTCACCACCTTCATCGTGGCCTTCGCCCGGCACGGTGCCTGGGCCGTCGGCGCCTCCAACCGGGCGCTCCCGTTTCTTACGAGCGCCCTGCTTTTCGTCATACTGAGCAGGGCAACTCAGCCTGTCGCCCTGCTCATTGTCCTTCATCTCGCCTTGCTCTTCGTCGCCGGCGTCGTTTGTCACGGGCGACTCGTTTCACTCCGACCCGCGCCGGAACATCTCACGGCCTTCTATCTGGCAATGGCGCTCGGCGGTGTCCTGGGCGGCGCTTTCAATGCCTTGCTCGCCCCGCAGCTCTTCCAGACCGTCGCCGAATACCCCCTCGCCATGGCCCTCGCCTGCCTCGCACTCCCCTGCCGACCCGTCGGACGTGCGCCCTTGCCTGGCACATCGTCGATACCCGTCCCCCGCGCAGCGACCCCATGGGTGCGGGACGTCGCCTGGGCGGCGGGGATCGGCGTCGGCATGGCCATTCTGGCAGCCGTGGCGCCGTGGTTCAGCGCCGACGCTCCCCGCTTGAGGGATGCCGTCGTCTTCGGTCTCCCGGCGATCGCCTGTTGCGCGCTTCTGGATCGCCCCCGCCGGCTGGCCTTCGCCACGGTTGCCGCTTTTGTCGTGGGCCTTTGGCTCCAGGACCACTGGAGCCACACTCAGCATGCCGAACGCAATTTTTTCGGCATCACCCGGGTGACGCGTGATCCCGTCGCCAACTCCCACCAGATCGTCCATGGGAACACCATCCATGGCCGGCAATTCCAGGATGCTGAACGCCGTCAAGAACCCCTCACCTACTACCACCGCAACGGTCCCCTTGGATCGATCTTCGAAGCCATGCCCTCGCTACGCTCCGACTCCCGCGCCATCCGGGTCGGCGTGATCGGGCTCGGCGCCGGTTCGATGGCCGCCTACGCGCGGCCGGGGGAGCATTGGACCTTCTTCGAAATCGACCCCGCCGTCATCCGCGTCGCCCGAAACCCGGAATGGTTCACCTTCCTGAGGGACGCACAGGCCAGCCGGTTGGACATCATTGAGGGCGACGCGCGGCTTCGACTGCGGGAAGAAGCCGACGCCAGCTTCGACCTTCTGGTTCTCGACGCTTTCAGCTCGGACGCCATTCCGGTCCACCTCCTGACCCGGGAGGCGATCCAATTGTACCTCGGCAAACTTCGACCCCGGGGTTGGTTGGTGGCCCACATCTCCAACCGTTACCTGGGCCTTGAACCGGTCTTTGCGGCGCTGGCCCGTGACGCGGGCATTGTCTGCCGCTCCTCCGACGATCCCTTTGACCAGCCGTCCCTGGGCAAGGAACCCTCGC
>JBBQIU010000679.1:0-2871 GCA_038325245.1 Verrucomicrobiota bacterium | reverse complement strand
GGGAATCGAGCGCGCGAAGGCCCTTCTCTATCAGGATGCCCGGGAACGGAGCCGGTCGGGTCAGAGCCACAACGGAGCGCTCTTCGATGCTCCCGAGCATTTTCGGGACGTGCCGTTTGGGCGCGGCGTCTACCGGGTGATCCGGGGCGGGCGCCCGGATGAAGGCGGCGGGGTGCTGTTTGGCGTGAGCGACGAGGAGAGCCGGTTGAACCTGAACACCGTCGAGCCGAACGAGCTTGAGCGGTTGGAGGGCATGACGCCGGACATCCCGGCAGCGATCGCAGATTGGCGGGACGGGGATAACCAGGTGACGCCGGGCGGAGCGGAGGAAGAGTACTACCTGGCGATGCGGCCGCCGTACCTGCCCCGCAACGGGCCTTTTCTGAGCGTTCGCGAGTTGCTTCTGGTTCGAGGCATGCCGAAGGAGTTGTTGTTTGGCGGAGATCGCCGGGACACCGGACTGCCTGACACCGAGGAAGGAGAGCTTGGGGATGAGGCGTTGGCCGGGGGTGGGGGGACGACCGGCGTCGGGCCATTGCGGCCCGGGTGGGCGGCGTCGCTGACCGTGCACTCGGGGGTGCGCAACGTGAGCGCGACCGGCGAGGATCGGGTGAACATCCAGACCGCGGACGAGGCGGCCCTGACCGGGGTTTCGGGGATTTCATCGGCGATTGCGAAGGCGATCATCGCGCACCGGGGGCAGAACCGGCTGGAAAGCCTGGCGGACCTGCTGGAAGTGCGCGCCGCGCCGCCGCCGGGCCAGCCCGGACAACCTGGGCAGTCGGGGCCACCGGGGCAGCCGGGGCTACCCGGTCAACCGCCCCAACTGGCGCCGGACGGCTTTCCGCCCGGGGAGATCGTCACCCAGGGTCAGGGCCAGAGCGGGCCGCGGGGGCAGGGGGGACCGCCGCTGATTGACCAGCGGCTTTTCATCGAGCTCGCGGACCGGCTGGCGGTGGATTCGGAATCCGTCCACGCGGGATTGGTGAATGTGAACACGGCCGGATTGGAAGTGCTCATGTGCCTGCCGGGGGTGAGTCGCGAACTGGCGCAGGCCATCATCGGGTACCGGAGTTCGACGGGGTTCCTTCCGAACACCGCGGAGCTCCTGAATGTGCCCGGAATGAACACGGGGATTTTCAAGCAACTCGCCTCGCGGGTCACGGCGCGGTCGGAGACGTTCCGGATTCTGGCAGAGGGTCGGGTCCGTTCGTCGGGCATCCGGCAGCGAATCCAGGCGGTGGTTCGGGTGGGGTTGAGCGACGTGCAGTTGCTGTCGTATCGGGAGAACGATCTATGAGCGCGCTTTCGTGGCTGAACTCGGGGTTGGTCTGGGTGGATGTGACGCCGCGGGCCCTGCATGTCCTCCATGGCGAAACGCTGCGGACCTGGCCGCTGGAACGGAATGGAAACGGTGGATGGGCGGAATCCAGCCTGGCGGCGATCCGGGCCGAGCTGGCGGCGTTCCTCGGCCGGAAGCCGTGGCAGCCCCGCTTCCCCGCCCGATGCACGCTTCCCGCGAACGGCGTCACGTTGAGGCGCTGGAAGGTGCCGAGAGGAGATGTGGAAGAGACGCAACGTGTCCTGTCGTTGCAGATCGAGAGCGAATTCCCGTTGCCTCCCGACGAACTTGCCTGGGGATGGACGAAGGTCGGTGAAAGCGGCGCCGTCCAGGACGTTTTGGTGGCGGTGGCGAAGCGAAGCTCCGTGGCCGAAGTGTCCCAATTGCTGGAGGGCTGCGGGTTGGCGCCGGTGTTCACCCTCTCCGCACTGGCGCGGGCGGGGTTCGTCACGCCGCGGAAGCTGGAGAGCGCGGACGGCGAGGCGTGGCTGGACGTGGGACGGGACCATTCGGAGTGGCTGGTGATGGATGGTGCGGGCCCGGTTCGGTTGCGGGTTTTGCCCTGGGGCGAACAGACGATCGTGCGCGAATGGGTGTCCCGTCTCGGTGTGACGGCCGAAGTGGCTGAAGGATCGCTGACGCGCTGGGTGGGCGAAGCGGGAACGCCGGACGAATCCGCCCGGCACGTGTGGGAGGCGGCCGTGCAGAGCCTGGCAGGCCTGATTCCCAGTCCGATTCCCGGGGGCCGGATCCGGCTTACCGGGCGCCTGACGGGCATGCCGGCGTTTGTTTCGAAGGTGGCGGATCTGGTCGGCAACGGAGTCCGCGTGGAACCGGGCGGGCCGACGGGACCTCGGGCATGGCCGGCGGCGATTCGCGGCCTGCGCGAGGCGGACAAGGCCGGCCTTTGGCTGGCGACGGAAACGAAGGACGCCACGACCGTCCTGACCCACCAGGCGCCGCGCCGATGGGCGATCGTGGCGGGCGTTCTCTTCCTGGGACTGGTCCTGATGCCCTACCTGGAGGCCATCCTGTTCCAGCCGGGCCTTGCGGCGCGGGTCGCCGCCGTGAAGGCGCACCAGGGCCAGTTGCAGATGATCGACCGGCAGGCCGATTTCTTGAGACACCTGAAGCAGAACCAGGCCCCGTATCTCGAGACGCTGTTGGTCCTCGGAAAAACCATCCCGCAGGGCGCGAAAATGGAGTCGTTGAACCTGAACCGGAAGGGCGAGATGTCGCTGAGGATTTCGATGCGGCAGCCCCAGCAGGTCACAGACTTTCGATCCAAGCTGACGGACTCGGGATTCTTTTCGTCGGTGGTGGTCGAAGACCAGTCGCCGACGCCCAACCGGCAGATGATCCAGGTGCGGCTCAGCGGCCAGGTAAAACCAGCCAACCTCCGGCAGGGTCTGAAAATTCTCGTGGCGGAACCGGCGTCGGAATCCCAGCCCGGAGGGGCGGCCGGGGGACTGCCCCCGGGCGTGCCGCCACGGGCGCGGGGAGGTCCGGGCCCGATTCCTGGAATGATC
>JBBQIU010000678.1:0-2878 GCA_038325245.1 Verrucomicrobiota bacterium | reverse complement strand
TCTCCGACACTGTGGCCTGTGGGAGGACGCCCCGGCCCGCGGCCCCCCAGCACCGGCGGGGGTAACGGTCGAGCGTTGAAGCTCCATCCAGGGACAACTCGGTGGGGAGGATCGCGCCGCGTTGCGGGGCGCGGTTCGCCCAACGAGTCCGCGTGCCCTCGAACGGCCCCAAGTCCCCCTCACCGGGCCTGATCGGCGCCTCCCGGCCCGGTCGGGCAGGCCGGGCAAGCCGGCCGATGCTCGCCGCAGTCCCTCCGGGGTGGCATCGGGCAGGATTCCGGCCCGTTCTCGCCCGCCTTTCGCCTTGAATGCCCCTCCCGTTCCGCCACGCTTCCCTCACACCAGAAAGCAAATTCCTATTAGTCTATCAGTGAGAGCCGCATGAACAAGATCGCGAAATCGGGTATCTACTACGAAGAATCCGGACAGCTGGTGTTGGTGACGCAGGGCCTCGGGGGCTACACGCTGGTCGCCAGCAAGAAGATCCTGTTCCGGCTTTACATGGATCTATCCGCGGCAAGCTGCATTACGGTGTTGGCGACCGTGACTTACAAGGTGTTCGGGTTCAGCATCAGGAAGAGCTTCGTGATCCCGTCGAATTCTCTTCTGATCGACAACGCCGGCCTGCTCGGATCCAGCGTCGGCATTCTGTTTACGGGCGATGTGTTTCCCTTCGCTTCGTCCTTCATCCGTTACACGGTGGAATTCGACGTTTACGGCAATCCGTCCTCCGTTCCCCACTTCGCGATCACGGAGCTGGTCTTCAAGGCGCCGGGCCGGCTGCGACTCCTCATTCACAATCTTGTCGGGACCGCGCCCTGGGGTACCAAGATCGAACCCAACATCACGTGGCTGTTCGACATGTTCCGGGCGTTGGAGAGACTCGCCGCGATGCTGCCGGTACGCGACGGGATCAAGCTCGGATTGACGCACACGGATGCAGGACTTTGCTTCACCTACGGCGAGAACATCGATGCGTGGCCAGCGGTATGCCCATCGGGAAATGCGCCGCCCTGCACCTCCGCTGAAATGCACAAGGTCGTTCTCGCCGAGACCAAGGCGATCAACGCCAGCGGGACTGCCGAACGTGTAGACGTCACCGTAAGCTGGCGGCCACGAGACCTCGCCTTTCCGGCGCCCGGCGGAGAGGGTGTAGGCGGCAAAGCCGTCAGTTACGACTCGCCTCCAGGCACGGGGCTGGCGGGCGTCAACGGCGGCGACATCAACGGGAAGAATTTCACCGGATCGATCCTCGCCCAGGAAGTCGGTCACCTCTTCGGCCTGGAGCCGAAGGAGTCGCCGCACTTCGAGGATCCGCTCGATGGACTGCACTCCAAAGACCCTGCGCACAGCGATCCCTTCGCCTTCGACTTCTACCTGCTCAAACCCTATCAGCCTCCGCCGAACGGTTTCCTGGGCGACGTCATGAACAATTTCGGTGGCGGCGTGTGGCAGGGACGCGACATGGTTCTCTACAACGCGTTCGATTGGGAGTATCTGCGCCAGAAGCTGGTCAAGTTGCCGGGCGTGGCCCGATCGAGTGCAAAGGCCAGGCGATCGGCCAAGGAACAGCAGAAGGAAGCGGTGGCGACGTTGAATGCCGTCTTTTCTGGTGAAACCGCGATCAAGGTGGAGAACCCCCGCAAGGCGCTGCCCGCCCGGGAAGGCTTCGCATGGCATTGGACGGCTCGCGGATTCCAACCGGCGGCACGAGGCAGCGGCAAAAAGGACAGGTCCGAATTGGGGCCGAGCGTCGAAGGTGTCCTATCGTGGCTCGACGATCTTGGCATCACGGAGTTCTATGCGCCGGTCGGCGACCGGCCGCTGCGCATGGTCATCAATCCGAATGCCTACACCACCCTCGACCGGAAGGAGTTCGGCGGTCTCTATTGGATTTAGGGTACCTGCCGAGCGTTGCTGTCCCGCGGGACGGCTGGGAGCGCAATGCGGGTAGCCAGCACGCGGCCGGCAACCGCGATGACGAGGAGCTTCACGATTTAGGTCAAGGACAGGAACGATCCTGCAGCGCCACCGGCCCGGATTGAGGGCCCGGGGTTTCCGCATTGACCGGCGGCGGCAACGACAAAGCTGCAGCGCCTGCGGCGGGTCATCTGCGCTCGAGATCCGCGTCAGCGTGTTTCCACAGCTTACTCAGCTTGCGCCTGTACGCGACGGAAATCGCAGTGTTTCCGGAGGCGGAGTAGATGGCCGCGAGTCTGCGGTACGCCGTCGCCAGGAACCACTGATCCGTTTGTGTGCGATCCAGTGAGGCCTCAGTGACGTACCGCTCCCAGTAGATGCGCGACGAATCTGCCCAGCCAGCCCGATCGGCAACACGCGCGAGATGCGGAAGAGTGCATACGGAGCATGCATTGACCGGCAGGTTGTCCGCAGCAAGGTCGCTTTGTCGGAATAGCTGCATGGCGTCGTTACGGATAAGAATTTGCTTTTAGGCTTTGCGGAAGAGGGAGATTTGGTTTTTTTCGGCGGGGTTTTTTTTGCCAGCGCCTGCTTCGAATCTGGGGAGTCAAGGGCGTTTCCTGAGACGGAATAGAACGGGAAAGCCGACGGCAGAGGCGTGGGCAGGTTGCGAACCGGAGAGGAGTCGTTCGACCGCGTTTTCTGAGTGTCTTGAAGCCGTTTTCGGGTACGGTTGTGACCTTCCGGATCGGTGGGACCCAGTCAGTCCGTGATCACGTCCTCGTAGTTCGGCAATGGATCGGGGTCGATGGGGAAATCGGGATCTGGCTCTGGAGGATCCCTTGAAGGCGGTGGACGGGCCGGGGCGAAGTGCGCCGGTCCGCACCATAGGTTGAGATGCCTCAGGATCTTCTCGACGACGGGAGGATCATCGATGACCGCGATCAACCGCATCTGT
>JBBQIU010000677.1:0-2878 GCA_038325245.1 Verrucomicrobiota bacterium | reverse complement strand
GCGGGGCGTGGATCTGGCTCCGGTGCTGGCGCGGACAACGGGTGTTCAGGAGGAGGCGCCCGGGAAATGGAACCGCGGAGTCTTCCGGTTGCGGGGGAACCGGCTTTCACTGGAGGTCAACGGCAAAGCGGTCGGGGAGGGATTCGAACTCAAGGGAATCCCGGCAAAGGGCAGCCTGGTTCTGAGGGCCCCGTCTGTGCCGGCACAAATCGCCAACCTCTACTTCAAACCGCTGGACTAGCGAGATTTCTTAACAGCGCCCGGTCTGAGAAAAGCTGCTTATTCCTCGTCGAATTTTCGGATGGTCACGAGTTCTTCCAACGCGCGAAGGGCTTCCTCAGCGTCTTCGCCGGAAGCCTCCAATCGGAGGCGGCTGCCGGGTCCGGCCGCGAGCATCATCAGCCCCATGATGCTCTTGCCGTTGATGCGTTCCCCGTCTTTTTCCAGGGTGATTTCGCTATGAAAACGGCTTGAGATTCGCACGAACATGGCCGCGGGCCTGGCGTGAATTCCGAGGCGGTTGACGACGATTATCTCTCGGGTGACCACAGGCGAGGGTGTATTGGCACTTCGGACCAGCATCCGGGCTGGGAGGGTGCCGTTCAAGGGGTCAAATAGCCAGAGCAATTTGCACGCCAACGCGGTCGCCGGGACGCGTCCTCTCCCCATTCCTTCTCTGCGCTCTCTGCGTTCTCTGTGGCATAAATCCAAACGGGGAGGACTTCAGGCCCACGTGAACGCGGCGGACCTGAGCGCCTGAAGGGGAGGGATTTGCCACAGAGAACGCAGAGAACGGGACATCAGATCTCCGGCCAATAGCGTTCGGTGATGACCTTGGGTTCCGTGAAGAAGTCGATGACCGAGCGGCCCTGGGCTTTGATCTGCGAGAATTGGGAGGACTTCATGCCTCCAAACGGCAGATGGGCGACCGGGGCCGGGATTCCAACATTGACGCCGATCATTCCGCAGTCGACCTCGAGCTTGAAACGTCGGACCCAATAGCCGTTCTGGGAGTAAATGGAGGCGCCGTTCCCATAGGCGTGGCCATTCAGGATCGAGACGGCTTCGTCAAACGTACCCGCCCGGAGGACGACCACGACGGGGCCGAAGATCTCGGTGCGATGGATCGCCATACCCGGAGTCACGTCCGTGAAGATCGTTGGGCCAATGAAGTGCCCCTTCTCCGCGCCGGAAACGCGGACGCCGCGGCCGTCGACGACAAGGCGGGCGCCTTCGCGGACGCCGGTCTCGATCATCTCGTGTACAAAGGCGAGGGCTTTGGCGGAGATGACGGGGCCCATGAGAAGGGGTTCCTCGGCGACGGCCGGGTCGAGGGGATTGCCGACCACGACACGGCGCGCGGCATCGACGAGTCGCTGGCAGACGGCGTCGTAGGTGGCGTCGCCGACGGCGACGATCGCGGAGGCGGCCATGCATCGTTGACCAGCGCAGCCGAAACAGGAGGAAAGGAGGTTGCGGATGACCTCATCGACCCGGGCATCAGGCATGACGACCAGGTGATTCTTGGCGCCCCCCATTGCCTGGAAGCGTTTCCGATTCCGGGTGCAGCGTTCGGCGACGGCCTGGCAGGTGCGGGTGGATCCGACCAGCGAGACACCCTTGAGGAGAGGATGATCGATGAGAGCCTCCGCAACGACACGGTCACCGTGGACGAGGTTGAGGACTCCCGGGGGAAGCTCGGTTTCAGCGAGGAGCCGGGTGATGAGCTGCATCGTCCGGGGCGTCTGCTCGGACGGTTTTAGGACGTAGGTGTTGCCCGCGGCGAGGGCGTAGGGAAGGAACCAGAACGGGACCATGCCCGGAAAATTGAAGGGGGCGAGCATTCCGAAGGCGCCGATGGGAAGGCGGAGGACTTCGCCATCGATGCCTTCCGCCGCGCCGATCAATTTGTCGCCTTGCTGGAGGATGGGCATACCGCAGGCCACTTCGCAGTTCTCGACGAGGCGCTTCACCTCGGCGCGGGCGTCCGTGAGGGATTTTCCATTCTCCTCGGTAATGGAGCGAGCGATGTCCTCCTCGTTTTTTCGGAGTTTCTCGAGGAGCGCGAAGAGGAATTGGGCTCGGCGGGCGACCGGGGTTCGACTCCAGGAAGGGAAGGCGGCGGCGGCGGCTTCAATGGCGCGGTTGGTTTCCGCGGCGGTGGAGAGCGGTACGGAGGCGATGACAGCGCCGGTGCTGGGGTTCTCGACGGGGAGGAGGCCGGAGTGTTCCGCATCGACCCATCGGCCGGCGACGTAGTTTTGGAGGGTTAAAGAATCCATGGACGGGCGTCGTTCGGGACGAGCGATGATCGTTGGGGACAGAAGCTGCTTGTGGGGGCAGGCGGCGGGCAAGGCCAATCCCCCGAGGCGCCGAGGAGGTTCATGGGTAGCGAAGTTTTCCAAAGTCGGGACACGTATTGCGGCCATGAACCGCGGAGAGGAGAGGCCCTCACCCGGTTCCGCATACGCGGAACCCTGGAGATTGGCCATTTTTCCGGTCTGGAATCCCAACGGGATTCCGTCCCAAAGCCCAGGGTTGGACCGCGAAGCGGGCCTACCCTGGGTAAATGGCGTTCAATGCATGAACCCCAACGGGGTTGCGCCACCTGGACGCAACCCCGTTGGGGTTGTGGGTGATTCGGCGATCCCACCCAGGGTAGCTCGTTGCTCGCAACCCTGGGCTTTGGGACGCAATCCCTTCGGGATTGGGAAATGCCCTCCGCGCACTCTGTTGTGAAAGATCAGGGCATCGCCCTGGGCAGTCTCATGCCGCCTCACGTGGCGGCGGCCGGCCAGAAATGGCCAAACTCCAAGGTTCCGCGCATGCGGAACCGGGTGAGGGCTCTCCCCCCCGGTTCATGGTCCCAATGCGCCGT
>JBBQIU010000676.1:0-2879 GCA_038325245.1 Verrucomicrobiota bacterium | reverse complement strand
AGGCCTTCGTGCTCTTCACGAATACGCGGTTGATGCAGGAGTTGGGGGAGCGCATGGCGCGGTTTTTTGATGACCTCGCGATTCGGTGTTTTGTTCAGGGGACGGGCATTCCTCGGTCGATGATGCTGGAGAAGTTCAAGGAAGACGTGGATTCGGTGTTGTTCGGGACGGACAGCTTCTGGCAGGGGGTGGACGTTCCGGGTCATGCGTTGAGCAACGTGATCATCACGCGACTGCCGTTCGCGGTGCCGGACCATCCGTTGATCGAGGCGCGGATTGAGGCGATCGAGGCGCGGGGAGGCAACGCGTTCAGCGAGTTCTCACTTCCCGAGGCGGTGCTGAAATTCCGGCAGGGTGTGGGGCGGTTGATCCGAACGAAGACGGACAGCGGGATCGTCGTGGTGCTGGACAACCGTGTCCTGACGAAGCGGTACGGCCAGGCGTTCCTGGATGCGATTCCGAAGTGCCCGGTGGAGGTCGTGTGAAGGGAAGGGGTCGGGCCTTGGGTGCGGTGAGAGAATAGGAACCTTTGGACGAGGCGGGTCCGCGCAGGCGTCTCGCGCCACGCGAGGCACTGTGTTGGATTGGGGAACCGCCTTGTCCAGTCTCCTTCATGCCGATACGGTGCCGCCGTGAACTTTTTCGTCCAAGTGCCGGATGAGATCGCACGGGCGATGCGGGTGCCGGAAGGCGAAAGAACACGGCGTGCGGAAATTGAACTGGCCTGCGCCCTGTACGCGCAGGGGGTGCTATCGGGTGGGGAGGCTGCTCAACTGGCCGGAATGCCGAGGCTGCGCTTCGGGGAGGAGCTGGCAGCCCGGAACATCCCTCGCCACTACACGGAGGAGAACTTGCGGCAGGACCTTGCTGAATGACCGTCGTGAGCAATACGTCGCCGATCAGTAACCTGGCGGCGATCGGGAGGTTGTCGTTGCTCCGGAGCCATTTCGGATGTGTCCTCATCCCCCGGGCCGTCGATAGGGAGCTGGCGGCCCTGGTTCACGTCGCCGCGTTCGGGCAATTCAGGCCGCCAAGCGAGACGGCTGGCTGGAGGTCGTGGAAGAGGGCCAGACGCCGTTGATCCGGGTGTTCGAAGAGACTCTCGATCCGGGTGAGGCCTCTGCCATTGCGATCGCTTTGGAGCGGGGAGCCGACCTGCTCCTTATCGATGAGGCGGACGGACGTCAGTTCGCGAGTGCGGTGGGCCTCCGGGTTCGGGGAATTTTGGGAATCCTCCGCCATGCCAAGCAGGCCGGTGACGTTTCATGCCTTCGCGACGAACTGCACAAACTCAGAGTTGACGCCCATTTCTTTGTCTCACCGCAGTTGATGCAGCAGTTTCTTGAGGCTACCGGCGAGGCGTAACGCGACGTACCGCCAGAATGAGGCCGCCGCCGAGGAGCAGCAGGGTCGTCGTTGCGGGCTCGGGAATGGTAACGACGAAGGCCTGGATTCCCTGATTGGCGTTCATGGCATAGAGGAATGCGGTGTCGCCGAACGTGGGACCCCAGGCAACGGCGCCGACGCCGTTTCCGTTGGCGATGAGGGTTCCCGACGTGTTGTTGACCGTGGTCAGAAGTTGGAGGGCGTTCAGATCTGAAGCGTCATAGATGCGGATGGCGGAGCTGACGGTGTCCACGCTGGCGAAGAGTGGGACCCCGGCGATGACGGCGTAGGCAATGAGCCGTTCACTGGCGGAGGCGACCTCAGGACTGGCGGCGAGCGTGCCGGTCGTGCCGAGGATGTCCGTGACACGGAACGGGGCGGACCCCTGTGCGCCGATGACGGTGTCGTTGTCGACCCAGGTAATGCCGAGTCGGTAATCGCCCGCGCCCGTGTCTGCGACGGTGATGAGGGAACCGGTGCTGAGGGTGGGATCGATCACGGCAAACCCGGAGGTACCGCTGCCGCTGACGGCGATGCGGGTGTCGGATCCACCGCCGCGGACGGCGAAGGAATCCCCGAGGCGTGGGGCGCCGGGGGCGCCGTCGTACGCGACCGTGGGTGCGGCGTCGTTATCGGACCAGCGGTAGACTTTGAAATTGGCTGTGGCGGCGGTGGAAAGGTTGCCGACGTAGATGGCTCCGTCGGTGCCGGCTCCAACCATGTTGGCGGCGAAGGTTCCGCCGGCGATTCCGGTGACGTCGAGGCCGCCGAGGTCGGTGCCGGTGATGGGGCTGAGGCGGCGAACATTCACTCCGCCCTGGCGGCTGAGCAGATAGAGCTCGCCGTTTCCGAAGGCCAAACCCCGTTCGAGATTGCCGGTGCCGAGGTAGGAATAGCCTCCTTCACCGGGGGCAAACCAGCCGTCACCGCTTCCGAACGAGGAGAGGGGGGACACGATGATGTCGACCGCCGATGCGGAACAGACGGTCCAAGCGGAGAGAGCGAGGCCACGGGCCAGGAATCGCGTTTTCATGGAGGGAGATAGTAGGGGGCTGACTGGGGGGATGACACGCCACCCGGGCGAGGCGGTCAAGCCTTAGCCGGAACGATTCCGTTGCGATCAAGGGGCCTCGCGCGAAGACGCCAAGAACGCGAAGGAATTCGGGGGGAAACTTTGGGATTAGGATATCGCGGGCGACCTCACCGTTCGGTGCTCGTTTCCACTCCACACAGAATCATGGTTCAGGCTTCTCCTTCTTCGCGTCTTCGGGTCTTCGCGTGCGTCAGGACTGAATCGGTCCGGCTCAGAGCCTCTCTGTTAATTGGAAGGGGCCCTGCGACGAGGAATTTTGGCCCGAGCCAACGCAGGCCCGGGCCAAAAGGACCGTCGCCCGGAGAGTTCTTGCGGAGAAGGCCCGCTGGCTTCGTTGCTCCTCGGTCACAGACCGCTGTCGGGTATGCTCCCTCGTCGCGCCTCGCCATCCGGCCTTCTC
>JBBQIU010000675.1:0-2882 GCA_038325245.1 Verrucomicrobiota bacterium | reverse complement strand
CATCGAGATCAACGGCTTCTCCCGTCCGTTTGGATTGCGCGACGAACTTGCCAACGTTCCTACCCTGACGGCCCCCCTGGTGATCGAACTGCAGGACAGCCTGATCCATGAACTCGATCTTGATGCGCCCCAATTGGCCGCCGCCACGCAGCTCGAGGGAGGTCAGCGCACGCTCTTGCTCGGCAGTTCCCTCGTTATTCGCGCCGCCAACGGGCATCGGCCCATCGTACGGCTCGCGCGTCCCCTGCGTTTCCGCCCGACGCTTGTCCAGGCCGCGTTGCCGGCCGATCAACCGGCCGTCGATGCGGCCGTGCGCAATCTCATGGTCCGCCTCGAAGGCGTCTACGTGGTCGCCGGGGAAGGCGGCGGGTTCGCCGCGACCGATGCGCTCATCATGCGGGCGGCCGTCGCGAGGCTTGAAGTGATCGATTGCACCCTCGACCCCGGCGGCTATCGCGAGCGTCAGACCGTCCCCGCGCCCGTTCGCGCACCGCTCCGGCGTGGGATCACCCTGGCCGAGCCCTACGGGTTCGACGATCCCCTGGACGAGGACGCCTTCCAGCCGACCCCGAACGTTCTCGTTCAACGGTCCATCTCAGGTTCGTTACGCATCGACGACGGCTACCAGTTGGCGCTCGAAGACAGCGTCATCGACGCCGGCGCGGCGCCGGGCGATGCGGTCGGCGCCGCGTTCGCCCTCACGGCGGCGACGAATCCGGCCACCGACTACAGCGCGACCGTGGCGATCACCAACGTGACGTTCTTTGGCCGTGTTCGCGCCACCTCGGCCTATGGCCGCGGCGGCCTCTTTGTCCAACGCCTGCAGGTCTTCGATCACCAGCAGGGTTGCTTGAAATACTCCTGGTTCTCCGGCGATGCCGACGTGTTGCCCCCGAACCACGCCTGTGTGCATGGCACGGAAGCGCATCTGGCCTTCACCAGCACCTGGTTCGCGGATCCGGGTTATGCGCAGGTCTCCCGCACCAGTGATTTCCGCATCCTCTCGCGAGGGCCTGGCGACGACACCATGGGCGCGACGAACTTTCTCCTGGAAGCTCACAAATGGACCAACCTCGGCATCCGGCTTCGCGAGTTCATGCCCGTCGGCGTGCGCCCGCTCCTCGTGCCGGTCACCTGAACCTTTCCCCATGCCATCACGCCACCGTCCCCGACCGATGCCGAATCCGCTTCACCCCTCCCCGCAATGAAAGGCGACTTTTCCCATTGGCAGTTCGACCCGAACGAAAACTTCAGCGGCGTCCTGCAACAGCAGGGGCGCGTGCTGCTTGATCGCGATTGGAACGAGCAATCGCGGATCACCCAGCACTGGAGGGATCGCGCCGGAGGCGATGTTATCGGTGCCGGCGTCGCCGCCGTGCCCGTGCTCGCACCCAACGGATTCCAGATCACCCAGGCCGTCGTGGCAGGGGTCTTACCGGATCAGCGGGTCGAACTGAGCGTGCGACCCGGCCGAATCTGGGCGGATGGAATCCTGTGCTACCTCCCACCCGACGTGCCCGGTTCCGTGGCGCCGGTCGTCCGGACGGCGAACTACCTGCAACCGCCCGTCGACGCCACTCCCGGGTCCATTGCCACCATCGGCCCGGGCGTCCGGGATGCCGTCATCCTCGAAGTTTCCAGGGAGGAACTGAACGCGTTCCAGGTTCCCAATCGCCTCATCGAACCCGCCTTGGGCGGCCCCGACACCACCGAACGCGTCCACCTGCGCCTCGCCTTCCGCCTCTTGCGGCTCGAACCCGGCGAAACCTGCCTCTCGATCCTCGACGACCTGGCCGATGATCCCGCAGACAAAGGCCGCCTCACCGTCCAACTCCAGCCCACGGTCGTCGTCCCCGGCGATTGTCCGGTCGTGACCGGCGGCGGTTACACGGGCTTGGAACATCACCTTTACCGCATCGAGGTCGCGGCCCTCGCCCCGGCCCAGGCCCCTTCCTTCAAGTGGTCGCAGTTCAACGGCGGCCTCGTCGGCCGCGGCCAGATGCTCGCCGCGCCGGATCGCATCCGCATCACCGCCAATCACGCAGCGATCCTCAATTCCGGCCTCGCGACCTTCTATTGCGAAGTGGTCGCCTTCGACCCCGCCCGCGGCACCTGGGCTCCGTCGTTCGGCGCCGACGTCACGCTGAACAACGACGAACTCGTGATCGGTACCGTCCGGTTGGGCACCTTCAGCGCACCCGCCGGCACCGTCTTCTTCCGACTCTGGAACGGTCTCGAACCCATCGCCGACTTCACCAATGCCATCGCGCCGCAGGAGTTGCTCGACGGCATCCAGCTCATCCTCGACGCCGCCACCGCCACCAACTATTCCCCAGGCGATTTCTGGACCTTCCCCGTCCGCGCCGGAGAGATCACCAACCCCGCCGTCCTGATCGATGACCAGCCACCGTTCGGACCCGTCTACCACCGCGTGCCCCTCGCCGAGATCGAATGGGGCGCCCTCGGCATGCCCGTCGTGCCGCCCGCGTTGGAGGACTGCCGCCGCCGCTTCCGGCCGCTCACACGCCTCGACACCTGCTGCACTGTGCGCGTGGGCGATGGCGTCACCAGTTTGGGCGACTTCACCTCGATCCAGGCCGCGATCGATTCGCTCCCTGCCGCCGGCGGGATGGTCTGCATCCTCCCAGGCGTGTACCGGGAGGCCATCCGGATTGAGAACCGCGAGAACCTCACCCTCAGCGGGTGCGGTCCGCGCACCCGCCTGCTCGCGCCCAACTCCCTGAACGCCATCGATGCCGTCATCACGATTCGCGGGGGAATCGGGATCACCATCGAGTCCCTCGCCGTCGAGGCGAGTCCGGTCGGACGCGGCATCCTCGCCCAGGGCCGCAACCCCTTCAGCAACCTCGAACAGATCGCCC
>JBBQIU010000674.1:0-2883 GCA_038325245.1 Verrucomicrobiota bacterium | reverse complement strand
ACCTGGGAAGGCGATCCCGTCCTTCCGATTCTCTGCGTTCCCTGCGTTGTTTGTGGCAAATCCCTCCCCTTCCGGCGCTCATGTCCGTTTGGATTTAGGCCACAGAGAACGCAGAGAGCGCAGAGAAGGAACCTGGTTTTCGCCAAACATCTTCAGGTTCTGGACCTCTGATTTTCGAGGGGCGCGTCCTGGGACACTGACCTATCTCACCAATCCGGATCGCCTCCGGATCAGGGAATCGGATTCTCCGCCTGCCACATCGCCCGGATCGCTTCGACCCGCCGCCGGTTCGTTCCGAAGTCCGAGTAGCCCAGCCGGGAGGCGGATCGGACGTGGATGACCCCGGCCGGCCCGTCCACCAGAAACTCCACGTCATCCACGAACCGGAAGAGCGCCGTTCGAAACTCGTAGTGCAGGTAGCCTGGATTTTCCTGGACGAGCGTCACGCGGGGAATCCGCGTGAGCATGGCTTTGAGGCGTGGAATCACGGCGTCCTGGGGCCCTGCGAAGGCCATCGGCTCGACGCGGGACCGGTCCGGGTCGGACTGGCTGTTGACGCAATTCGGGGAATTCGGGCAGGGCGCGAGAAGGCCATCCGAGGGGCCCAGACCGGACGGGCGTGGGGTTCGAGCGTTCACGAGCCACAGGATGGGCAGCAGGCTTGCGGCCACAAGGACGCAGACAACGAAAGGCCGAATCCGTCGCGTTCGCCTCGGTCTCGCGTGCGTCATGGCGCTCTGTGGTAAAACGGATCCAGGTTCAGATCGCATAGCGGGCCGCGATCCAGTCAGGGATCGGCGAGGCGCGACCGGTGGCGACGTTGACCAGCGTGTAGTGGCAATGGCCGTCGCAGCAGACCTTGTTGTTGGCGGCTTTTCGAATCTCGAATTCAACCCGCACGCTGTCGCGGTCCATCTCCTGGATCCAGGTGGTGACCGTGAACCGGTCGGTGAGTCGAAGAGGGCGTTTGAACTCGAAATGGGCGGAGCGTTGAAACCAGGCGAGGCCCAGCTTGAGGAACTCTTCCATGGCCATGCCGTAGCAGCGGGCCATCTGGTCGAAGCGGGCGGCCAGGACGTAATCCAGGTAGCGGCTGCTGTGGACATGTTGGAACATGTCGATGTCGTCCGGTCGAACGGGCATCTCCGAGACAAACCGGGTCCGGCCCAGGGGAGTCCCGGTGGCTCCGGTCGCTCCGGTGATTCCGGCCGAATCGTCCTCGGATCTCTGATTCTCAGGCGCATCCATCGTGGTGAATTGAAAACCGCGTGACTCAATCCTTACCCTCCGGCCCCGGCTCCGCCGCATCCCCGCGCAGACGTTGCTCTGCGAAGAAGGAGCGGAGCAACTGGCGGCATTCCGGTTCGCGGACGCCCGCCGTCACTTCGCAGCGATGATTGAACGTGGGGAACTGAAGGAGATTGAGAACGCCGCCCGCGCATCCCGCCTTGGGATCCGGCGCCCCGAACACGACGCGGCCAAGCCGGGCATGGACAGCCGCGCCGGCGCACATGGGGCAGGGTTCCTTGGTGACGTACAGCACGCATTCGTTGAGGCGCCAATCGCCGAGCGCGGCCTCGGCCTGGGTGATGGCGAGCATTTCGGCGTGGGCGGTGGCGTCCTTGAGAAGTTCCACCTGGTTGAAGGCGCGGGCGATGATGCGTCCGGCGTGGACGATGACCGCCCCGATCGGGACCTCTTCGGCCTTGTAAGCCCGGGCCGCCTGGCGGAGGGCTTCCCCCATAAAATGATGATCGCTGGTCAGGTCGATCAGGGCGTCGGTCGGAGGCTCGGGCGGCGGGTTCATCGGGAAGATGGGGTCTCCAGAATCTGGTCGTCCTGGAGGAGGCGCTCCTTGAGGCGCGGGTACGGGACATCCTGGACCGCGAGGCCGGAATCCAGGGCGAGCATGGCGGCGGTGGCGGCGGATTGGCCAAGGATCATGAAGACGGGCTCCATGCGAATGGAACCGAACGCGATGTGTGAACTGGAGATGCAGACGGGGACGAGCAGGTTCTCGACGTGCTCCCTTCTGGGGGCCAGGGCGCCGTAGGCGATGGCGTAGGGTCCCGGCGTCGGAACGCCGATGTCGCCTTCGTTCTGCACGAACCCATCCGGGGTGACGTAGCGCTGCACGTTGTGGGAATCGATCGTGTACGATCCCATCCCGACCGAGTCGGGGGTGGGCCGGCGACGGAGCAGTTCATTTTCCGTCATCACGTATTGGCCGACCATGCGCCTGGCCTCGCGGACATAGATCTGGTGGGGCCAGTGGGCATTGTCAGGAAATTCATCGCGGGCGAGCCCCCATTTTGACATGGCGTTGCGCACTTCCTCCGGCACGCGCGGATCGTTGGCGATGAAGTAGAGCCAGCCCTTCTGGTAGCGCTCATGCTCAAGAAGGATCTCCTTGCGACGTTCGTAGGAAGCCTCGGGGTAGTCGTAGCTCATGCCGATGTTGTCGGTGCTCATCGGACCATGGTTGTTCGTATCGGTCTTCTGATTGGGGATGGCATCGAACTTGTCGAAGGTTTCGCGCCAGCCAGCCGCGTAGATGCGGACGAGAAGTTCATATTGGCCCGGGTCATAGCCCTCGGGTTTGGAAAAGGCGACCCGGTTGTCCGGGTGGTCGGTGAGGCACATCCTGTAGCAATACGCCTGAACCCGGTGATCCCCCGCGCCGTGGGCGCCCGGCGGTTCAGGGCTGATGCGCGGCAAGAGGCCGCTGGCGGGGTTGCCCTCGACCCGATACGGGCTGATGCCTTGTTTCAGCACGCCGAAGTGGTGACGGTGATGGAGAACCCCGGTTTGAATGCCATTCCAAGTCTCGCCGTAGGTGTTGGTGGATTCGCGGCCGACGTGAAACAAGACGCCGGCGGCGGC
>JBBQIU010000673.1:0-2887 GCA_038325245.1 Verrucomicrobiota bacterium | reverse complement strand
AATCGCGCCTCCCCGTCCGCGACGTCGTAGTCGCCCGTGTTCTTGAAGGTGTCAAAGCGCGCGTCACGGAGGGGGACGGTTCCACGGACGAAGGGCTTTGCGGCGCTACGCAACGGCGACGGGGCCTCAGTGGCCGTGTCGGCCCCCGTCACCCCTCCGATGGAAGCGAGCATCCGCTGGAGATGCCAACGCCACGCGGCAAGCCGGCTCTCGTCGACGCCCCCCGCGATGTAGGCGCCGATCGCCTCGTCCGCCCACGCGAGCATAGGTTCGTAGTCCGTCAGGATACGACGCAGGCAGCGAATCGTCGGAACGTCCGTGACCGGATCCGTGTCGTCGCAGTGATGCCGATACGCTGTCGCGAGCGCCCGTCCAAGCACCTGATGGACACCGACCAGCAACTCGGGCGCGTTGTCTGCGGATAGCATTTCCTCGATGAATCCATCGATCCCGGCGTCCCGGTACGCATCCGCGGCCTTGGGGCGGGTTTCCTGCTCTGAAAGGCGTTCTCTAAGGAAGCGGGCGGCGTCGCCATGGTAGAAGATGTGCCGTCCGGTCTCGAGCTTCACCTCGAATTCCGGCAGCGAGAGTGTCCACGCCCCGAGGGCCTGCATGATCCGGCGTTCGAAGTAGAAGAATCTCAGGAGCCGCCGCGCGTTCTCGGCCACGGTGAACTTCCCTCCCAGCAGGCGGGGATCACGGGGAAATCGGTACGGGAATGCCATCCGTCGCTCAGCCGCGGCGGTGTGTTGCGCGCCCACATGGACGTCGGGTATCGCGCTATTGGGCGGCGACCCGTTCCGGTCGCCGAGGGAAGACGTCGGAGTGCTCATGAGGATGTCGGGATCGTGAAGATCGTTATCCCAATCGCAATGGGATTCACCCCCCTGATCCTAATCTTAATCTTAATCTTAATCCTCTGACGCTCCCCCTGCGACGGGGCTGGGGGAGAGATTAAGTTTAAGATTGGGCCGCCAGCAAGGCGCGGGCCGCCTCGGCGATCGCTGGCTTGTCGCCGGGATCGACGTTGGAAAGGAGCGGGAGTAGCGGTCCCGTTCGGGCGATCCCCGCGGCATCGACCGCTTCGTGGAGAACTCGGATCGGATGGATGGCGTTGCGCAGGTCTTCGAGGGGTTTGAAGAGTTGCCGGATCCGCTCCGCTTCAAGCCAATCGCCCGCGCGCATCGCGGCGAGCATGGCCTGGGAGAGACGTGGCGCCACGCAGACACAGCCGCTGGTGAAACCGCCCAATCCGAAGTCACGAAGATGCACCACCGCCGGCTGCTCCCCGATTCCGCTGATGATTTTGCGCGGATCGAGGACGTCGACGAGCCGCCGCAGGTAATCGTCGCGTGAAGGGTCGGCGCGGACCGTGGCGTACTTGATGGCGCTGAGCAGTCCGTCGCGGTCCAGGGCGGCGACGTCCTCGGGCTCCAGGAATCCGTCGTTCTTGATATAAACGAGGGCCGGGACACCAGCGGCGTCGACGAAGCGCCGCACGCCGGTGGCGACGCCGTGGCGGGTGGTGATGCCCTGCTGGGGCAGGACCATGAGGGTGGGGAACTGGAAGCGCCGGACGATCTTGGCCTGTTCCATCATCGTGCCGTAGGCGGGGCCGACCGATGGGATCACGAGCGTCTTCGAACCCGCCTCGACCGCGAGCATGGCGAGCGTGGATTCGAATTCGGCGGGGGGCAGGTGATAGAAGTTCGCGTTGCCTCCATAGAGCAGGAGGGTGATGCCGCCGGCTTCGAGGTGGCGGATCAGGCGGGCGTTTTCCGCCGCATTCACGGTGTCGTCTGCATTTCGGGCGAGCGGCGGAACCGCCATGACGGAGGCTTGGAGGTGGGCGTGGGAGAGTGGGGTGGTGATCATTTGGAGTTCAGTGAATGGCCGGCTCGGGAGTCGGTTCGCCGCGATGCAGGAAGCGGAAATCACAGCCCTCGTGGGCCTGGGTGGTCTGCTGGATGAACAACTGGCCGTACCCGCGCTCGAAGGCGGGTTTCGGCGCCTTCCACGCGGCGCGCCGCCGTGCAAGCTCCTCCTCGGTGACCTGCAGGTGAAGGCAGCGCGCCGCCACATCGAGTTCGATGAGGTCGCCGTCGCGTACCAACGCAATGGGGCCACCGATGGCGGATTCCGGGGAGACGTGGAGCACGCAGGTTCCATAGCTCGTGCCGGACATGCGGGCGTCGGAGATGCGGACCATGTCACGCACGCCTTGCTTCAGGAGCTTCCGCGGACTCGGCAACATGCCCCATTCCGGCATGCCGGGCGCCCCCTGCGGTCCGCCGCTCTGAAGGATCAAGACGTGGTCGGGCGTGACTTCGAGGTCCGGATCGCCGAGACGCCGCTTCAGGTCGGGGTAGTCGTGGAAGACGAGCGCGGGGCCCGTGTGGCGAAGGAGCCTGGGATCTGCGGCCGTGGGTTTGATCACGCAACCGTCGGGAGCGAGGTTCCCGCGGAGAACGAAGGTTCCGCCGGCCTGATCGAGTGGTTGGTCAAGGGATCGGATGACGCGTGAATCGATCACCTGCGCACCACGCAGGTTTGCGCCCAGGCTGAGGCCATTGACGGTGAGGGTCTCCAGCTTGAGAAGATCCTTCAATTGTCCGAGCAATGCCGGAAGGCCGCCGGCGTCGTGGAAGTCCTCCATCAGGAATTCGCCGGCGGGGCGGAGGTTGGCGAGGACGGGAACGCGCCGCGAGATGGCGTCGAAGCGGTCAAGGTCGAGAGGAACGCCGGCGCGGCGGGCGAGGGCGATGAGATGAACGATGGCGTTGGTGGAGCCGCATAGGGCCATGTCGGCGACGATGGCATTGTCAAAGGCGTCGGCGTTGAGGATTCGGGAAGGCTTCAAGTCTTCCCAGACCATCTCGACGATGCG
>JBBQIU010000672.1:0-2888 GCA_038325245.1 Verrucomicrobiota bacterium | reverse complement strand
GAGGCGCAGCGGCCCGTACGCGGGTGACGCCTGGGAGTCGATTCCCAAGCGCCTCGCGAGGGGACCCGCTGCGGTTCTGAAGAACCGCGGTCCCGCCCGCCCCACTCCCGTGGCGCAGCGGCTCGTACGCGGGTGACGCCTGGGAGTCGATTCCCAAGCGCGTCGCGAGGGGACGCCGAATCCACCGCCTCCCGTTGGATCGCCCCCGCCGCCGATCAATCCACCGGCAGCGACCCGGGCGACTACGCCTACCGCACCAGCTTCGACCTCCCGGGATTTGCCCCCAACACGGCAAAAATCCTCGGGCGGTGGACGTCCGACAACGTGGGCACTGACATCCTGCTCAACGGCACGTCGCTGGCCATCTCCCAGGGCGGGAGCTTCGGCGCCTTCACCGATTTCGAGATCTCCACGGGCTTCGTCTCCGGCCTCAACGTCCTCGAGTTCCTGGTGAACAATGCGCCTCCCGGCATCAATCCCGGCGGCCTCCGCGTCGAAATCGTCCGGGCCACCGCCGAGAAGCCCGGCGACCCGCACGCCTTTCTCACCCAACCGAAGCCCGCCCTCGCCCTGGTCGATGATGCGATCAGCCTGTCCGTCGAGGTCGACGGCACGCGCCCGCTGGATTTCCAATGGCAGCGCAACGGCGGGAACGTCGCCGGCGCCACCGAGGCCATGTACGCTATCGCCTCGGCCGCGCTCGCTCAGGCAGGCGACTACGCGGTCATCGTCTCGAATGCCTACGGCACCCGGACGAGCAACGTCGTCAAGTTGCGCGTGCTCGAACCGGTTCCCGGCCTGTTCAACACCGGGGTCGACGCCAACGGGGATGCGCTCGATGACTACGGCACCGACGAGCATTTCGTTCTGGCTGTGAACCCCGACAGCGAGGCCACCCAGCCGATTCGCCACACTCACGCCTTTCGAAATCAGCCAGGGCATCGTCGCCGGCCCGAACACCATCGACTTCAAGGTCAACAATGCGGTTCTCGGGTACACGGCGCTCCGCCTGGATCCCCTGCGCGTCGGGGCCCTGCGCGGCGCCGGCTGCAGGCTCCGCATCGCCGCGCAACCGGCCGGCCTCACCGCGTTCGCCGGTGCGCCCGTGACGCTCAACGTCATCGCCGACGGCGGCCCGCCTCTCCGTTACCAATGGAAACGCGACAGGCAGGAACTCCCGGGCAAGACCGGCGCCGCCCTCGATCTCGGCAACATCACTGGCAGCCAGGCCGGCGCCTACAACGTCGCGGTCACGGACTCCACCGGCGCCGCGATCTCAAGCGACCTCGCCACCCTCCTCGGAGGAGCGTGGGCCGCCGTCAACGCCCCGGTGAAGGTCGAGGGTGATCGCAGCTTCGTCCTCGTCACGCCTTCGGGTGGCGAGGAGTTCTTCCGGCTCCAGAAGTAGCGGCGGATCGTCCATTCCGAATGTCCCGTCACCTCGCCGTCCTCGCCGGGCTGGCCGTCGTCCTGACCCTCCTCCCGGACACGAGCGCGGCTCCGATTCCGGGACTTTTCATCCGCCACCAACCACAGGACGTGGCCGCCGCGCCTGGCGACCGCGTGACGTTCCGAGTCGATGCCACGGGAGCTCCCCCGTTGTGGTACCAATGGCGCCTGGACGGCTCACCGCTCGCCGGCGGCGTGGCCGCCACGTTCCAGGTGGCGGGCGCCACGGTTGCCTGGGCCGGTGGCTATGATGTCATCGTGCGGAATGATGCCGGCGCCGTGACGAGCCGACTCGCCCGCATCGACGTCCAGATTCCCAGTCCCGCGCAACGCACCCACGAACCACCCGGTCCCTCCAGCCGACGCACCGGCATCGCGATCAGCGAGATTCTCCTCCGGCCCCCGGCCCGTGAAGACCGGCGCCAGCTCGCGTTTGTCGAACTCCACAACTCGAATCCGTTCTTCGAGGATCTCAGCGGGTGGCGCTTGAGCGGCGCCTTCGATTTCACCTTCCCGCCCCGGACAATCCTCGCGGGTAACGCCTACCTCGTCGTCGTCGCCGCTCCCGACGATCTGGCCGCGGTGCACGGGATCACGAACGTCATCGGTGGATTCGCGCCCCCGGCCCCGCATGCCTCGGGCACGGTCCGGGTCTGGAAACGATCCGGGGCGAAGGTGCTCGAGGTGGAGTGCTCCGACGAGGATCCCTGGCCCGCCGCCGCGTTCGGTCCCGGGCATTCCCTGGTCCTTGCGCGTCCGAGTTTCGGCGAGAGCGACCCCCGTGCCTGGGCCGCCAGTGCTCGCCTTGGTGGTTCCCCGGGTCAGCCCGACCCCCTCCCCGCAGGCCCCCTGGAATGGGTCGTTCTCAATGAGATCCTCGTCCAACCCGACGGTATGCGCGTCCTCGACGCCGTGCGGTTCCGGGGCCAGGCATCGGGAATCGCCCTGGGGCGTGACCCCGCGGATCGTCCACCCTGGAGTCCGCTCCATCGGCCCACCCCCGGCACCGCCAACGCGGGCCCGCTGGCACCGCCCGTGATCATCAATGAGCTCCTCTATCACCCGCCGTCGGAACAGGATGCCGACGAGTTCATCGCGCTCTTCAATCCGGGTTCGGAGCCGGTCTCCCTGGCTGGCTGGCGCTTCACGGACGGCGTCGATTTCGAGTTTCCCTCGACCGCCTCAACTGCGCCTGATCGCCACCGACCGCGGCGACCACGTAGCCAATCGTGTCTGCACCACGCTCACCTCACCCATCGCCAACGGCAGGTTGGCCACGATCCGCGCCAAGGTGCGCTGGTTGAGCGGGCACGACGAGATCGCCGGCGATGGATTCTTCACGGCGCACCTCCCCGGCCGCCCCGCGGGGCTGTTGATTACACTTGAACTTCACAAGGCAAGGCCGTTATTTAAGCAGCACCACGATGAATAAGAAATTC
>JBBQIU010000671.1:0-2896 GCA_038325245.1 Verrucomicrobiota bacterium | reverse complement strand
CGGGCGCGCGCGCGTTCGCGTTCGGGCCGCCCCCCCTGCCGGGGTACGGGAATGTCTCCGGGTTCACCCTTCAGCTGCAGGACAAGTCGGGAGGAGGGATCGAGCAATTGTCGGACGCCATCCGGCGGTTCATGGAGGCGGCGTCGGCGCGTCCGGAGATCGGTCGGGTGAGCACGACCTTTCAGCCTTCGACCCCGCAGGTGAAGGTCGAACTGGATCGGGAGAAGGCGCGTACGCTGGGGGTGCCGGTGGACGCCGTGTTCGCGACGATGCAGGCCTATCTGAGCGGAATGTATGTGAACGATTTCGTGCGATTCGGGCGTGTCTTCAAGGTTTTCGTCCAGGCGGAATCCGAGTTCACGAGCCGGCCGGAGGACATCGGAAAGCTGTATGTCCGGAACAACGGCGGGCAAATGGTGCCGTTGAGCACCCTGGTGACGGTGGGCCGGATGTCGGGACCCAACTTCGTCACGCGTTTCAACCTGTACAATGCGGCCGAGATCACGGGCGCTCCGGCACCGGGATACACGTCATCGCAGGCCATCCGGGCGATCGAGGAAGTCATGGCGGCGATGCCTTCGGACGTGGGATTCGAGTGGTCCGGGCTGACGTTGCAGGAGAAGAAATCGGAGGGAGAGGCTCCGTTAATCTTCGGGATGGCGATGGTGTTCGTTTTTCTGCTTCTGGCGGCGCAGTACGAGAGTTGGTCCTTGCCGTTCGCGGTCCTTTTGGCGACTCCGACCGTGGTGTTGGGGACGCTGGTGGGGTTGTTGGTGCGGAACTTTGAACTGAATGTGTACGCCCAGGTGGGCCTGGTGATGCTCATCGGTCTGGCGGCCAAAAACGCGATCCTCATCGTCGAATTCGCGAAGATGCGACGGGAGGAAGGCAAGAGCCTCCTGGAAGCGGCTGTCGAGGGATCGCGCCTGCGCCTTCGGCCGATCCTGATGACGTCCTTCGCGTTCATCCTGGGGTGTGTTCCGCTGATGCTTGCCTCGGGGTCCGGGGCGGCGTCCCGAAGCACGATGGGCACGGGCGTGGTTTTCGGGATGTCGATCGCGACGGCGATCGGCCTGTTCATCATCCCGGTGTGCTACGTGTTTGTGCAGGGACTGTCCGAGCGTTGGGGCGGGCCGAAGGCGGCGTCCCCGCCCGGGGCGGTGTCCGCGGAGGCCGGCGGAACGACTGGAGGGGCGCACTCATGAACTTGGGGTTGCGTTTTTGGATCGGGTTGTTGGCGATCGCGACGGTTGCGGGCTGCGCCGTGGGCCCCGGCTACCGCCGACCGGATGCGGAGGTGCCTTCCGGGTACCGTTCGGCGACCGGCGAATCGCCGGGCGGTTCGGGAACGAATTCGCTGGGTGATGCCGGTTGGTGGCAGGTGATGAAGGACCCGCAGTTGCACGCGTACATTTCCGAGGCGTTGACCAACAACTGGGATGTGAAAATGGCCGCGGCCCGGGTTCTCCAGGCGGAAGCCGCCGCGCGGGTCACGCGTTCCCAATTCTTCCCGACCGTCGCGGCCGGGGGCGATCTGCGGACGACGCGCGCCTCGGAGCGTGGTGCGGCGGGAGCCATTCCCGGATGGGACCCGCAGCGCGACTATGTCCAGGTGGATGCCACGATGGCGTCCTACGAATTGGATCTGTGGGGGCGCATCCGACGGGCGAATGAAGCCGCCCGCGCGCGGCTCCTGGCGAGTCGGTCCGTGCAGGAGATCGTCCGGCAGACCTTGGTGTCCCAGGTGGCGACGTCTTACCTCAGCCTGTTGGAACTCGATTACGAGCTGGAGATCGCCCGGCGGACTTACGCAGCCCGCGCGGATTCCCTCGCGCTGACGACTGCCCGTGAAGAGGGCGGAGTCTCCTCCCTGCAGGACGTGCGGCAGGCGGAGATCCTGGTCACGTCGGCGCAGGCCTCGATTGCCGACATCCTTCGCCGGATAGGACAGAAAGAGAATGAGCTGAGCCTTCTGCTGGGTCGCAATCCGGGAACGCCGGCGCGGGGAGAGGGTTTCCTGAGGCAGCGGCTCGACGTCACGATTCCGATGGGACTGCCGTCCGATCTGCTGGATCGGCGCCCGGACTTGCGCGCGGCGGAGAGTGCGCTGGTGGCGGCGAACGCCGACGTGGGGCAGGCGAAGGCGGCGTTCTACCCGAAGGTCACGCTGACGGGCCTCTACGGTTACCAGTCGGTTTCGCTCTCGGACCTGTTCACCTCAGCCGCGCGGACCTGGCAGTTCGGGCCTTCGGTTTCAGTGCCGGTTTTCACGGGGGGCGCGCTGCGTGGGAACTTGAAGGGGGCGAAGGCGCAGTTCGAGGGAAGTCTTGCTCAGTATCGGCAGGTGGTCCAGGAGGCGTTCCGTGAGGTGTCGGACGGACTGATAGCGTACGAGCGGACGCGGGAGTACCGGATGCATCTGGAAGAGCGGACGCAGGCTCACCGCGGCGCGACCGAACTCGCCAAGATCCGGTACGAAGGGGGCGTCACCAGCTATCTGGAAGTGCTCTACAACGAACAGGAGTTGTTCAGTTCGGAACTTGCCCTGGCGGAGGCGCGCCTCCGTGAGCTTCTAAGTGTTGTGACGCTCTATCGCGCGCTGGGAGGCGGATGGCGGACCGACGAAGCCGTTCCTTGAGGGAATGGGATGGAAAGCGCCGCGCGGGCGGAGACGGAGCGTCGTGAACGAAGACGGCGGGCCGGGCTAAAGACCCATGGGACCATCGAATAGGAAAGTGTAGCCGCGGCCGTTCTGGTAATCGGGCTGGTTGCGGGTCGCCTGAAGGTAGGAGACGTGGCCGTCGGCGAACACGACGTTACCCCACGCGAGCGCGTTCCTGTGATGCCAGTAGCTGTACTGAAATGGGATCCCGACGCCGCCCTGCGCCTCGTCCCT
>JBBQIU010000670.1:0-2896 GCA_038325245.1 Verrucomicrobiota bacterium | reverse complement strand
TGTGAAATTCGGTGACGTCCATGCATACCCCGGTCATGCGCTCCACGGTCCCTTGGGCGTTGAGGATCGGCCTGCCACGCGCCTCAATCCAGGCCACGCTCCGGTCCGGCTTCAGGATCCGGTACCGGACCCGGTAGTTGCGCCGGGCCTCAATGCACTCCTGGATGGACGCCAACACCCTCTCCCGGTCGTCCGGATGCATATGCCGCTGGAAGTCTTCGAAACCACCCCCAAACGTGCCCGGCGCCAAGCCATGAATGGCCTCGAGCGTCGCAGACCAGACCACCCGCCCCGTGGCCACCGTCCATTCCCACGCTCCCATCTGCCCCGCCTTGAGCGCGAGGTTCAGGCTCTCCTCACTCCGTCGGAGCGCCCATTCCTTGAAGCGTCCCTCGGTCACATCCCGAAACACGACCACCGCACCGAGTGCCTTCCCCTTCGCATCGCGGAAAAGCGTGGTGCTCTCCGTAATGGATGTCTCCCTCCCGCCTTTCGAGATCAGTGCCTTGTGATCGCCGACGTCGGCGCTCCCTCCCTCCCCGAGGACCCTGGCGATCGGACCCTCCAGCCTCTCGCGCGTCTCCTCGTGGACGACGGCGAACACCATATCCAGGGGCCGGCCGGAGGCCTCGGGCAGCGTCCAGCCCGTCAGAGCTTCGGCGGCGGGATTGAGAAACGTGATCCAGCCTTCGATATCCGCAGTGATCACGGCGTCACTGATACAGGCCAGCGTCACCCGCAGCCACTCGATCTGCTGCGTCATTTCTTCCGACATATTTCCGCCAGAATCAGAAAGTTAAGAAGGCTTGAACAGTCCGCCCAGGGAGAGGATCGGGAGCGTGAGCGCCACCCTGGTGGGAGCATTCGGATCCGTCGGCAGGGGGGTCAATACGCCCCCATTCCTCGCTGCGAGACGTTCCAGAGCCGACCAGTAAGAAACCTGGAATTCCGTGTTTCGAGAGTGTGTCGAAGCCTCCCTGGTCGCACTGACTTCATAGATGGCCTGCCCGTTCTCGTTCCAACAGTGAATCCGGATGGTTTGTCCCGGAAGGGTGGCGACCATGACGCTGAGCATTTCGTTCAGCAGACTTCGAATCACCCGCACCTCGGTGGCGTGAGTCGAGTCGCCAAGCGCGACGTCCCAGGTCACAGGATTCCCCTTGGCCAGTGTGGCGGCGTCCGCCTTCCATCGCTCGAGCAATTCAAAGGCGGGAATGAGCGATCGGTCCTCGGTGATCAATTGGGGAAGGAAGGTGCGCATCCGCTTGGCTGACCGACTGGCAATCTCGCGCAACCGGGCGACGGACTCGCGGGTCTCGGGTTCCTCCGTCATTTCGGAGGGCAGCGTCAACTCCACTTCGAAGGAATTGAGTTCGTTGAGCAGATCGTGGGTGTGCTGCCTCGCCAAGGCCGCAAGTTGGGCCGACGTAAAACCCGCCTGGGCCGAGTCGACTCCCAGTTCGGACGGATGATTCGTTGGGTTCACGGGGTTCACGCCTGCATCGATGGTCCTGGATCCACCCCGCCGACGGGGGTCCCCGATCCCGCTCGACGAAGGAGCCCCCTCCTTCGGAAAAGCTTCCGAGAAGCCCCTTGCTTGGAATCGACAGCCCTTTCCCTCCGGGAGTGCCGTAAGCTCGTGCGAGATGAAAAGCAGTGATGAAGAGAAACGAGAAGCCGTCAGGGCGGCCCTGACTGGAACCGGCCCCGGCCCGAACTTACGGGGCTCGCCGCGAACCCTTCGCCTTCACTTGCCGGATGAACTCCCAGAATCGCCTCAACCGGACTTCCGCCGAGTCCATCCAGAGGGACATTCGTCGGAAGCGCGTGGCAATCAGGGCGATTCCGATAAGGCCCAGCACGATTCCGGGGACGCCCGGGATCAGCCCCAGAAGGAATCCTGCGACAACCAGCACACCGCCGATGACCACGGTGATGATCGTCGCGACCAGACTCCCGCCTCGTTTCCTCTGACGCTCAAAAGAGTTCCGAAATCGCTCGCCAGGCGGATCGTTCCTGAATTCATGCCACCGGAGTTTGAGTTGTTGCCACATGCAGTATCGATCCAAGTCGCGGACGCTCTTTCCTACCGTCCGACTCGAACGTCGCTTCGCAAGCGGGATTCATGCCGGACCTGGGGCATGCCGTGCTGGGCAGCCGTCGAACGATGAGGTTGCGGCGGCTCGTCCCGCCACGGGAAGGCTCGAACGGATCCGAGCTTGCCCCGGGAATCGGCACGCCACCGAGAAACCAGCTCGTTGCTGTCCGGAGCGGCGGCCTGAAGACGGCGTCAGGCGTGCGTCCTGCACATCCGCGGCTTGCAGCTTGCCCGGCCCATGGCCCCGAGAACCCGGGCGCCGGGCCCAATGCGCGGGCGGTTCCGGGCCCAAGGGCCCCTGGAGATTGGCCACTTTTCCGGTCTGAAATCCCAACGGGATTCCGTCTCGAAGCCCAGGGTTGGACCGCGCAGCGGGCCTACCCTGGGTCAACGACGTTCAATGCATCAACCCCAACGGGGTTGTGCCACCTCGACGCAACCCCGTTGGGGGTGTGGGTGATTCGGCGATCCCACCCAGGGTAGCTCGTTCCTCGCAACCCTGGCTTTGGGACGCAATCCCTTCGGGTTCGGGATTGGGAAATGCCCTCCGCACGCGTTGGTCGAACCTTCAGGGCATCGCCCTGGGCAGTCTCATGCCGCCCCACCTGGCGGCGGCCGGCCAGAAATGGCCAAACTCCAAGGGCCCGTAGGTCGTCCGGCACAGACCTTGCTGAAACTAGCTGCAAGCGGCACCCCGGCGGAAAAGGACGTTCAGCGTCGCAACACCTCCCGGCCATGGCCGCGTCACAAGCACCATAACGAAACGCAACCAAGAAGCTGAGATCACTTCATGAACCC
>JBBQIU010000669.1:0-2900 GCA_038325245.1 Verrucomicrobiota bacterium | reverse complement strand
TATCCCCCCGAAGGGCCAAAAAACGGGCGAGGCGTACTCCAGGGAATCCATCATCCCCTTCCTCCGCGATCGCTTATCCGTATTGAAGGACGCGTCCTGGGGAATCCGCGGAGAGCGGCATTTCGCCACAATATTCGTTCTCTGGGTCCCTCCACCCCGTTCCATCGCGTTCGAGGGGATTTCCAATGAACTCGCATCAAGGCATCTCGCCGGACCCCCACGCCGTAGCGCAGACTGCCCAGTCTGCTGTGCCGCCGGTTGCCCAACCGGCAGGTGCAACCTCGACCGCAACCGGTCCCGCAGGCAGGGCTGCCTGCGACACAGCAGGTTGGGCAACCTGCGCTACCACTTCGCCCGGCCTCTCACTGAACCGTTGTCCCAGCCGAAACCCTATGAACCGCCGCGACTTTCTACACACCACCGCCACCACCGCCGCCGCCTGCGCCCTCACGTCCTTCGATTGCCCCGCCGCCGACGCTCCCGAACCCACCCCGCGAAAACTCCCCCGTTGGCGCGGATTCAATCTGCTCGAGAAGTTCACCGCCCGAAGGAACGGAAGCCCTCCCTTCCAGGCCTCCGACTTCGCCTTCATGCAGGACTGGGGATTTGATTTTGCCCGGCTTCCCATGTCCTACCAATGCTGGGCCAAGGGCGACCCCGCCGAATGGCTGAAGCTCGACGAATCCCAACTGCGGCACATCGATCAGGCCGTGGAACTTGGCAAGAAACACGGCATCCACATCAACCTGAACCTTCACCGGGCCCCCGGCTATTGCGTCAATCCTCCGGAAGAGCCCCTGGACCTTTTCAAGGACGCCCAGGCCCTCGATGCCAGCGCCTATCACTGGGCGCATTTCGCCAAACGCTACCGGGGCATCCCCAACCGAGATCTCAGCTTCGACCTGCTGAATGAGCCCAAGGATCTCCCCGACGAATCCTACGTCCGAGTCGTCACCGCGCTCGTTTCAGCGATTCGCGCCGAGGATCCCCAGCGGTTGATCATCGCCGACGGACTCCGATGGGGACGCAAACCCGTTCCCGGCCTGATCCCCCTCAACGTTGGCCAGAGCACGCGCGGCTATGACCCCATGCGCATCAGCCATCACAAGGCGAGCTGGGTCCGGGGCGAAGACTGGCCCACTCCCACCTGGCCATTGAATCCCGGGACCCCGGAACACTGGGACAAGGAGCGCCTGCGTCGAGAGATCATCGGCCCCTGGAAGGAACTGGAACGTCAGGGTGTCGGCATCCATGTCGGCGAGTGGGGCGCCTACAATAAGACGCCGCACGCCGTCGCCCTCGCATGGATGAAGGACCTTCTCGACCTCTGGCGGGAGGCCGGCTGGGGTTGGGCCCTTTGGAATTTCAGGGGCAGTTTCGGTATCCTCGACTCGGATCGAACCGACATCGCCTACGAGGATTTCCAAGGCCACAAACTGGATCGCTCCATGCTCCGCCTGATTCAGAATGGCTAAGCACTCTAGTGCATCTCGATGTCGCACGTGCCCAAGGCTCCAACGTAGTAGTTGAACTGCACGTCGGGATGGTCCGCCAGCAGGGACATCGGGACTGAGGAATCGACGATCCGTTTCGAAATCATGTAGGCCGTCAGGCGTTGACCGAACGGGTTGTCGTGGCAGCCGGGGTGCCAGATCGAAACCTTGTCCGCCAGCCACGTTTCACGAGGCCCCACGGTCACCGCCTGGGTCGGCACCATCGAAATGTTTCCCCCCGCACTCGTCCGCGCGTTCTGGGCCAGTGTCAGCGGGTGCAGGTTCACTACCCGGGTCGCCAGCTTTCGGTACTCGCTCGCCGGAGCCGGTTCCTGCCGCCACCGCCCCTTCCTCGGCAGCGGATCATTGAACGCCCAGTGCTTCACGTCCCCCTGCCCGCCCTGCATCACCGAGCACCGAACCCCGTCCGCCCACGACTGCCGATACGGCGCCGTGTCCGCCTTGGGGAAATGCAGGTGCGCGTCCGACATGCAAAGACTGCGGTCAATCCGGTTGAAACAGAGTTCCCGGTCGCATCGCTCGAAACTCAGGGGATGCGTCACCGGCACCTCCACGCCCGTCGCCGCGTCTACCCACTCGTCCATGCCCCAGAAGTGAGCGGACCGCACGTCCAGGCCCAGCGCATTCACGATGCGCGCCACGAGCGGAAGCTGCTCCGTCGGTCCGATGGGCCCGCACACCCCCACCGGATTGTCGTCCGTGCTCTGACGCCACGCCTCAATGTATTCCAGGGCTTCCGCCAGGTAGAACTCCTCGAGACTCGTGTAAAACATCACGCGAAACCCCGGACGCGTCAGGCGCAACAACTCCTTCGGCTTCAAATGGGCGACCTCCTCCACCAGATCGGAATCCAACGTCGTGTAATCCCACCAGTCCGGGGCAATCGTGCTGAGCTTGCGTGGCATCGTCCCCGTGTGTTGCGGGAAACCCGCAACGGGGTCAACGCCGATTCCCCGGGCGTCGGTCCCCCACAGGACGCGCCCTTCGAGAATCAGAGGTCCAGAACCTGATGGTGTTTGGCGAAAACCAGGACGTGGCGGCATTCGCGACCTCCCCGAGCGGAGATGTGGCGCTTGGGAATGCTCTTCGTGTTCTTCCTGGTCGTCGGATGGATCTTTCGGGACCCGATTCTTCCTCCGTCTTTTCGGCTCAACACCATGGAGCTTCTCTTTGCCACAAAGAACGCAGGGAACGCAGAGACCTGGAAGGAAGGGATCGGCTTCCCAGGTCCACCCATCCCCACGAAGGGCGAAAAAACGGGCGAGGCGTACTCCTGGGAATCCATCATCCCCTTCTTCCGCAATCAGTTATCCGTATTGAAGGAGGCGTCCTGGTGCCCCCATGCCGGCATCAGCACAGAACTCTTAATCTTAATCCTAATCCTAA
>JBBQIU010000668.1:0-2902 GCA_038325245.1 Verrucomicrobiota bacterium | reverse complement strand
TCCTCGAGGAACAACGCCAGCCGCCGGATGGGGATGTATTTCCATTCGGAACCGATGTCGTCCGCCCCATCCATCGTGCGCGCGCCCCAGTTCACGAAGCCGGAGACGAACGAACGCGCGCAATTGACCGCGAGCTTGTTGAGCACGCCATTCTCCAGGTCGGTCAGCTTAACCTCCAATCCCGAGATGCCACGCAGATCGGCTTCGGTTCCGGCCGGAGCCTTCCATACCCCGCGCGACGCATCCGTCCGGGCCATCAGCCCGGCGATCGCTCCACCGGATCCGATCGTGCGCAGCACGCCTCCATCGTTGACCTTGACCTTGGGGTAAAACACCGCGCTGTGATCCTTCACCACCGTGGATCGCAGGGCGTTGATCTGCGCCGTATTCTGTACGATCGCCGCCCGGCCGTTGCTGTCCGTCCAATCGTCGGGTGATTCGATCACCAGGAAGGCGCGTCGCGTCCGGCAATAAATGCTGGCCGGGTTCCAGAGGCTCAATCGGTCCAGTGCCGTCACGCCTTCATCCCTGGGCAGGACCATGAGGTTGAAGAGGTCGACCGTGTCGAGGGAGTGGAAGCCGGTCTGCAGAATCGGATCGCCGACGTATGAGTTAACGTCGGGCGCGTCGCCGTCCGTGCCGTCATCCAGGTTCGAGAACGTCGTCGTTCCCGGGGTCAGGCTTCCTCCTGTCGCGAACGCACTCGTGCCGTCGAAGCCCATCTTGTATTGGCGCGTGTTCAGTGTGAGGGCCGGCATTCCGGCCCCGGCAAAAACGATCGCGGTCGGCTGTTCGTTGAACGTCCCGGACTTGGGCCGGACGACGAGGTGATAGCCCTGCACCACGCCGAGATAATGGACGCCCGGCTCGTTGGTGATGGCGTCCGCGATGAGGCGCAGCTTCTCCCGCACACCGTCATTGTTGGCGCTCGGGCTGCTCGGGGAAGCGTCCAGAAGCCAGGTGTTGGCCCCCGCGGGCGGCACGGTGGTGAGGTCGTAGGGCGCCGCGTTCAAGTCGATCAACGGGTCCGTTCCGAGGGTGACGCCGGTGAGCGCGTTCTGCACCAGCACGGGCAGTGCATTCAGATTCTCAAGGCCCATCGCCGACGTCCCGACCCGCAGCACCGAGTCCGTCGCCGCGGGTCGCAGGCTGTTCCACCGCGAGAGTTCCACGCCGCCATTGTCCGAACCGAACATCAACGCCGTGGCGAGATCATTGCCCGGCGCGCGGCGCACACGGACGTTGGCGAGGTTTCCACTGCTCGCGGTCACGCGAAGCAGCAGCCCGAAGCCGGCGTCCGCGAACCCTACCGTCACCGTGGGAGCGGGCACCAGGGTCGCGAGGGCGTTGTTGATGCGTGTCTGGAGATCGGCAACGAGGGTCGCCGCCGCCGGCACGAGGCCCTGAAGGCTGACACCCACGTACGGGGAGTTGTCCACGCTGATCTCGAGATTGAAGGCGGTTGGCAACAGGCCGGCCAGCGCCGTGGCCACGTCGACCAGCGTTCCGGCCGCGGCGCTCAAGGGGCGGCGCGCCTCGGAATAACCGGCCAACGCGGCGGTGCTGGTCTGGTAGGTGGATGCCGGGTTCGCGGCGACTCCGAGCGCGCTGTCGAGCATCAGGTCGATGAACGCCGAACTCTGGGACACGAAGGTCGGCGCGAAGCGCGGGGACCGATAATCCATCGAAAGATTCGTGAACGCCTCCGTGTTCACAACGGCTCCGCCCTCCTCCTGAATGACACGGAGATTGAAGGTGTCGCCCGGATGGAGCGTGCCGTAGTCGACTTCCAGGCGCAGTCCGTTCCCCCACACGCCTTCGGCCTTGGCGGCCGCCACGAGGACGTCGGTGCCCGCGTAGTTGTCCAGTTGAACCGCCGCCCTGCGCGCGTTGCGGGCGAGTCGCACGACGTAACAGTCCGCGCCGCCGTTGTCGTAGAATTGCTTCAAACTGAGCCCGAGTTCGCTCTCCACCGGTGAACCGCCGAAGGCGCGGAGGAAGTCCGCGAAGCTCAGGCATCGGATCGCCCGATTCAACGGACCCTTATTGGTACGCCCTAAAAACGCGGTGATCGATGTGGCCACCCCGGTGATGGTCCGGACCCCGCTGGAAACCTCCTGGATGTAGACGCCGGGATAACTCAGAGGGACTGGCATAGATGAGGCGTGGCTTATACCACCCGTAAGCCGGTTTCAAGTCTTACCTTCGCATGCAAGACGAACGTATGGGTTGGCGTGCGAACCGTGGTGTTCGCCCGGATGCTCCTCGGCGACTCAGAGGCTTTATTGATTCCGGCATTCTATTCCAAATTGTTGCATGTCGTGACTTGACCCCATGGCTTCCCGATTCCTGCACCGACTCCATTCCGTCGTTCCGGGTCAGGTTGCGGCGCATGGTGCGTGATTGCGGATGGCGAATCGATCGTGGCTTGGGCAGGCTTGGCGCGTGCCGATTCATCCCAGTGCCGTCGTGCATTCCGAGGCGCGCCTGCATCCCAGCGTTGAGGTGGGACCGCTGGCCGTGATTGATGGCGACGTTGAACTGGGGGAGGGCTGCGAGGTGGGGGCGCACGTCCACCTGACGGGACACACCACCATTGGGAAGCGGAACATCTTCCACACCGGATGCGTGATTGGCGGGCCGCCGCAGGACTTGAAATTTTCAGGGGGCAGGACGCGGTTGCGGATCGGGGACGGCAATGTTTTTCGGGAGCACGTGACGGTGCATCGGGCGAATTCGGAGGGGGAAGATACGGTGATTGGCCGCGAGGGGTTGTTCATGGCCGGAGCCCATGTGGGTCACAACAGCCAGATTGGAGACCGCGTCATCCTGGCGAACGGAGCGTTGCTGGGGGGTCACGTGGTGATCGGCGATCGGGCGTTCATTTCGGGGACCTGCCTGG
>JBBQIU010000667.1:0-2906 GCA_038325245.1 Verrucomicrobiota bacterium | reverse complement strand
GGCATGGCCGGCGAACGGTTCTGCGTGAGGAACTCTGGAGTGAACGCCGTCGTGGAGGCTGTCGGGGATCATGGCTGCGAGTACATGACGGGCGGGCGGGTGGTGATCCTGGGGCCGACGGGCCGGAACTTCGCGGCGGGCATGTCCGGCGGGGTGGCGTACGTCCTGGACGAGCGCGGGGATTTTCCGCTGCGCTGCAACCAGTCGATGGTGGGGCTCGAAACGCTGGATGATCCGGTGGAGGCGGCGGAGATCCGGGCGATGATTGAGCGACATGTGGCGCACACCCAGAGCGGGCGTGGACGGACCGTCCTGGCGGATTGGACGCGGATGGCGGAGCGATTTGTCCGGGTGATGCCGCGAGACTACAAGCGCGTGCGGCAGTCCCTGAAGGAAGCGGAGAGTCGGGGGTTGACGGGAGAGCAGGCCGCGAACGCGGCGTTCGAAGCCAACGCCCGCGACGCCTCGCGCCTGGGCGGAGGCTGATTCCGCGCCGACTCGCCATCACATTCACGATTTCACGACCGAGAGAAGAAGCGCATGGGCAAACCGACAGGATTTTTAGATTACGTCCGGGAACTTCCGCTGGACCGTTCCGCGATTCAACGGATCAGCGATTGGAACGAGTTCCACGAGCACATGGCGGAGGACAAGCTCCGTTCCCAGGCGGCGCGTTGCATGGATTGCGGCGTCCCTTTCTGCCACACCGGCACGTTGATCAGCGGCATGGCCTCCGGCTGCCCGGTCAACAACCTGATCCCGGAGTGGAACGACCTGGTCTATCGCGGACTGTGGCGCGAAGCTCTGGACCGTCTGCACAAGACCAATAATTTCCCCGAGTTCACCGGGCGCGTGTGTCCCGCCCCGTGCGAAGGGTCCTGTGTTCTGGGGATCAACACACCGCCGGTCACGATCAAGAACATCGAGTGCACGATCATTGATTACGGCTGGGAGTCGGGCTGGGTGCTTCCGGAGCCGCCCAAGCGCCGAACGGGCAAGAAAGTGGCGGTGATCGGTTCGGGGCCGGCGGGCCTTTCCGCCGCCGCACAACTGAACAAGGCGGGGCACTGGGTGAAGGTCTTCGAGCGCGCTGATCGGCCCGGCGGGCTGCTCATGTACGGAATCCCGAACATGAAGCTCGACAAGAAGGAAGTCGTGCAACGCCGGGTCGACCTGCTGTCGAAGGAAGGGATCGAGTTCGTTTGCGGGATCGAGGTGGGGAAGGACCTGACCTCCGCCGAACTGTTGGAGGAGTTCGACGCCGTCGTCCTGTGCACGGGGGCCACAAAACCGCGGGACCTTCCCATCGAGGTCGAGGGCCGGAACCTGAAGGGGGTCCATTTCGCAATGGATTTTCTGACCGCCAACACGAAGGCGGTTCTGGAGGGGCACGTCAACGGCAACCACATCTCCGCGGCCGGCAAGGATGTGATCGTGATCGGCGGCGGCGATACCGGAACGGACTGCGTGGGGACATCCATGCGGCACGGCTGCCGCAGCCTGGTTCAGGTCGAGATTCTGCCGCAGCCTCCGGCCGAGCGCGCCGCCGACAACCCGTGGCCCGAATGGCCGAAGGTCTACAAGATGGACTACGGCCAGGAGGAGGCCGCCGCGAAGTTTGGGGCGGACCCGCGCGTGTACCTGACGACGGCCAAGAAATTCCTCGCGGACGACTCCGGGCAGGTCAGCGGCGTTCACCTCGTCAACATCACCTGGAAGAAGAACGAGAAGGGGCAGTTCTTTCCGGAGGAAGTTCCCGGCAGCGACCGGACCGTCCCCGCACAGCTCGTTCTGCTGGCGATGGGATTTCTCGGACCCGAGCAGCCGTTACTCGAACAACTGGGAGTGGAACGGGACCCACGCTCCAATGCCAGGGCGGAACATGGCCGTTTTCAGACCAGCATCCCGAAAGTGTTCGCGGCCGGCGACTGCCGACGCGGTCAGAGCCTGGTCGTCTGGGCCTTCAACGAAGGCCGGGGCGCGGCCCGGGAATGCGATCGCTGGCTGATGGGATCGACCGACTTACCCTAGCGAAGAGTCCGCTGGATTCGGTAAACCCGGTTCGGATGCGCCGCGGCCGTCGTGTCCCGGAATTCCGCTTGTGGCGTGATGAATTGGATCGTTCCGACCGGGGTCCAGGTCTGGAAGTCGGTCGTGGCTTCGATGGTGGCCGGTTGGAGAGAAGGCAGGCCGCTGCAGGCCAGGACAACCGTACCATCCGGGTCCCGTCGGATTCCTCGCATCAGGTAGACGGGACCACGGCCGGTCGGATTGTAGGTGCGGTAAAAGCGGTTCACACCCGCCTTGACCGGCTCCTGGTACGTGGCAACCCCGAAGAACAGGTAGATGACGTCGATTGCCTTCCATTGCACCTGGTCCTCAGATGCCTCGAGGATCTGGGTGGTGTTGCGGGGCCCAACGAAGGACAGGGTGGCGATTCCTTCAGCGGATCGCTTGATCGCAGTGAGTATCACCGTCGATCCGGGGTTGGGGGAGGGGCGCGTGCGGTAATAGCGCTCCCGGCCGTCGGTGGCCGACGTATCGAAATAGGAGCCCTCCGAGGTGGTTGCCAGTTGGATCAAGGCGAGCGTCTGCCAATCCCTTCCGTTAAACGACATCTCGAGGATCTGGTCGGTACCGATCGGACCCGTGATCCTCAGGACCGTGCCCTCGGGGGTGTTGGTGACAATGAGGGTGACGGGGGAATCCGGCAGGGCTTCGAATCGTGCGGCGAAACTGGCGGAGATCCCGTCGAGCAACTGGAGTTGGAAGCCTTCGAACGGTGTTCGAACCCAGTAATCCCTGAAGCTGTTCCCGACAGTGGGTGGGTGGTAGACCTCCAGGCCGGCACGTGTGCCGGGTTCCGTTCCCATCCCCTTGAAGAGTACGGTCCACGTGACGTTCTC
>JBBQIU010000666.1:0-2911 GCA_038325245.1 Verrucomicrobiota bacterium | reverse complement strand
CGGTCCGCTAGCGGTGGCGACGACGACGGTAGTGCGGGCGGTGGTGTTGGATGGTGAAGGGGGGCGGAGCGAGGAGGCGGTGCGCACGTACTTCGTTGGAACGTTTCATTCGCTGCCGGTGGTGTCGATCGCGGCGCCGGCTGAGAACTTCGAGTTCAGGGACGGCTATCTGTTCGGGATGGGAAGCCGGGTTCTGAACAGCCGGGGCGAGGTTTTGCAAACGTATCCGTTCTCAGGTTCGCACGCGTGGCAGGACCGGGAGGTGGAGATCCAGTTGGAGCTTTATGAACCGGACGGTCGCGCGGGGCTCCGACAGCGCGCGGGCATGAAGGTCTACGGGGGCTGGGGTTCGCGGGGTTACCCGCAGAAGTCCCTCGCGCTGTTTGCACGAAGGGCCTACGGCGCGGGGCGATTCGAGCACGACGTGTTTCCCGGGCAGGACGTGAACTCCTTTGAATCCCTGGTTCTGCGGAACTCGGGCAATGACAACCAGAGCACGCACCAGATCCCGCCGCGGCCGCCGATGTTGGCCTTCGGCGAGACGAAGGCCTACGGGAGCTATTTCGTGAACGGGACGTTCACGCTGCTGCGGGATGCGATGATGCAGCGATTGCTGGCAGGCGAGACGAGTCTGGATTTGCAGGGCTACAGGCCGGCGGTGGTGTACGTCAACGGGGAGTATTGGGGAATCTATAACATTCGTGAAAAGTTCAACGAGCATCACGTGCTGGCCCACCACGACCTGCCGAAGGGCTCGGTCGATCTGATCGAAGGTTACGGCGACGCGCGGGCCGGCGAATCGCAGACCTACCAGGCCATGCGGGATTTCGTGAACACGAGGAACATGGCGGCCGGGACGAATTACGCCTTCGTGACGGACACCTACCTCGAGGTGGACAACTTCATCGACTACAACCTCGCGGTCATTTACTTCCAGAACTTCGACATCGGGAACGTGAAGAGCTGGCGGCCGAGAACGCCGAAGGGCCGGTTTCGCTGGATGATCTACGACCAGGACTACGGCTTTCACCTCTGGCCCTCGAATGTCTACGTCGCGGCGATGGCCGGGGACTTCGCCGACTACTCGAACATGTTCGAATTCATGACGGCGGGGACGGGAACAAGCACGGGTTGGCCCAACGCTGGAGGGCGGACGATGCTGCTGCGGCGGTTGCTCGCCAACCCGGGATTCCAGGAGCAGTTCATCCGACGGCTGGCAGACCTCTTGAACACCGCGTTCCGGCAGGACCGGGTTGAGTCGATCATCGGTGTAATGGCGTCGGCGATCCGCCCGGAGATTCCGGGTCATCTCATGCGGTGGAGTTGGGAGGAACTTCAAGAGCAAGGTTACGGCGCGCCGTACAAGCCCGAGTTCCAGCCCTTCACGTCCGCAACCTGGGAAACGAACCTTCAAGTGCTGGTGGATTTCGCCCGGGTCCGACCTCGCCAGGTACGGGCGGACTGCATCGCGCACTTCGGGCTGAACGGTGGAATGGGTGAGGTTCGCATCGATGCGGAGCCGGCCGGGGCCGGGCATGCGCGTTTGAATTCGCTGCATCTCGGCGAATTCCCATGGCAGGGGACGTACTTCGGGGACGTCACGAACACACTTGTGGCCGTTGCGCGGCCGGGCTTTCGGTTTCACGGCTGGGACACGCCCTCGGGGTTTGTCGCCGGGTCGCCGCTGGAATTCAGAGTGGGGAATGGAACGACGAACACGGTGACGGCCCGGTTCGAGCCCATGCCGCCCGCCGCGACGCCCGCCGCGGATCTTCGAATCACTGAGTTCAACTATCACTCACCCGAAGACCTCGACGCCGAGGACTGGATCGAGATTTACAATCCGGGTGAGCAGACGGTGGATCTGGGCGGCTGGGCGGTCCGGGACGATCAGGACGACGTCGTGTGTGTCCTCCCTTCGATGCCGTTGGAGCCGGGCGGGTATGGGGTCATCGCCCGGAGCGTGGTGAAGTACGAGTGGGCCCATCCGACAGCACACCATCCGATCGCGGCGTTTCCATTCGGTCTGGGGAATGGCGGGGACGTGTTGCGGTTGTTCGATCCGAACGGGGTGGAGGTGGAACGGATTCCTTATGGGGACGGCGCACCGTGGCCGGTGGCGGCGGACGGCGGCGGAAGCAGTCTTGAACGCGTCGGTTTTGGGATGGATCCGGGATTGCCGGGGTCGTGGGTGGCTTCCGCGAAGCGCGGGGGAACGCCGGGTGGGCCATGAGGAGCGACGCTTTCCGGGACGCCCGTAGGAGCGGTGGAACCGCGCCCTCACCCTGGCCTTCTCCCGCAAGCGGGAGACTGGAGTTTGGCCATTTTTCCTGTCTGGAATCCCAACGGGATTCCGTCCCGAAGCCCAGGGTTGGACCGCGAAGCGGGCCTACCCTGGGTAAGCACGTTCAAAGCATCAACCCCAACGGGGTTATGCCACCTGGACGCAACCCCGTTGGGGTTGTGGGTGATTCGGCGATCCCACCCATGGTAGCTCGTTCCTCGAATCCCTGGGCTTTGGGACTCATTCCCTTCGGGATTGGGAAATGCCATCCGCGCACGTTGTGGAGAACGATCAGGGCATCGCCCTGGCACTTTGCTTAACGTCGAGCCCGTCGAAGGTTGGGCCGGCGAGGGTGTCGAGCAGAAGTTCTACGGCCATATTCGCGACCCGAATGACCGCCCGACGGCAGGACGCGTCCTTCAATACGGAGAACCGATTGCGGAGGGAGGGGATGATGGATTCCCAGGAGCACGCCTCGCCCGTTTTTTCGCCCTTCGGGAGGTTGGGTGGACCTGGGAAGGCGATCCCGTCCTTCCAAGTCTCTGCGTTCCCTGCGTTCTTTGTGGCAAATCCCTCCCCGTCCGGCGCTCATGTCCGTCGCATTCACGTGGGCCTGGAGGCCTGCCC
>JBBQIU010000665.1:0-2914 GCA_038325245.1 Verrucomicrobiota bacterium | reverse complement strand
CGTCTGGAGGCTCGGAATCAGCCCCCTCACCAGGCCCACCGGACGCCACGCGCTCGCGACCGCGGGACTGATCTGCGCCGTGGCCATGACCGCCGGGATGGTGATCCTGGTCGGCAGTTTCGACCGGACCATGCGGGGTTGGATCACTCGGACGATTCAGGCCGACCTGTATGTCTCGAGCGCCGGCGCTCAAAGCGCCTCCACGGACAACCGGATGTCGTCGGAAACCTGGCGATCCCTGGTGTCGCACCCGGCCGTCGCCGACTTCAACGTCGTTCATGGCATCGAGATCCTCCTCCCGGGAGGCACGACGATTCTCGCCGCCGGCGATCCCGGATTCCTTCGCCGGCATGTGAACCTCGCCTGGGTACAAAGGCCGACGGATCTCGAAGCGGCCTATGGAAACACCCCTGAATCGGAAGAGGGCGCGTTCAACGCCCTCGCCAGCGAAAGTTTCTCCGAACGCTTCCGATTGGGTCGTGGCGATCGCGTGACCCTCCCCACCCCCACCGGATTCAGGACGGTGAGAATCCTTGGAGTGTTCGCGGACTACGGGAACGAACGCGGATCCTTGCTGATCGATCGAAGGCTCTTCGTGGAATGGTTCCAAACCGACCTGGCCGCCAGCGTGATCCTGAAGCTTCACGATGCCACCCAAGCGGAGGCTTTCCGCGCCGAATGGATCGCCAGGCAACCCGGCCTTCAAATCCTCACCAACCACCACCTGCGAACGGAAATCCTGCGCATCTTCCGTCAGACCTTCGCCATCACCCATGCGCTCGAGGCGATCGGCCTCACCGTCGCCGTGCTCGGACTCGGAATGACGCTCGCCAGCATCCTCATCGAACGGCGCGCGGATTGGACCACCCTGCGCGCCCTCGGTCTGCGCCCCACGGAACTCGCGTTCGTTGCGGCCATCGAGGGGATCGGCGTCGCCGCCGCCGGCCTCGTCGTGGGCTTGTTGGTTTCCGGAGCCCTGGGATGGCTGTTGATCCGGGTTATCAACAAGCAAACCTTCGGTTGGACCCTCGACTTCGCCGCCCCTGTCGGGCCTCTCATTCTGCTGGCGCTTCTCGTGCTGGCCGGCGCCGGCGCGGTCAGTTTCGCGGTGGGCCGCTGGGGCGCCAACCTCCCCGCCGATCGCGAGGAATAACCATGGAACCGCCATTTCACCTCTGCCCACGCCGTTCGGGGAAACCTATGGGCCCAACCTTTCTCCCACTCCTCTGCCTGCTGCCGGTTCTCGTGCACGCGGCCGACGACCTTCGCAGACCGACACGCGACGGCTATGCGGTGCCGCAACCGGGGCGGCTCTTTCAGTTTCCCAAGGATCACGGAAGTCACCCCGAATTCCGCATCGAATGGTGGTATGTCACCGGCCACCTCTGGGACAACGCCAGCAACCGCTTCGGCTTCCAATCGACCTTCTTCCGCACGGCCGGTCCGCCCTCCACTTCCCCACCCAGCGACGGATCCGCCCACACCGGTTCCCTGTTCGGAACGGACCAACTGTTCCTCTCCCACATCGCCCTGCTCGATGTCGGCACGGGGCAATTCCGGCACCAGGAACGCCTGAATCGGGAAGGCTGGGCCGCCGGGGCAGAGATCTCCACCCTCCACGTCTGGAACGGGGGGGCGTCGCTCGAACTCCTTTCCACTCCTACCCATGAACCAACCATTCCCGGATCCCTCTCCCCCCGGAGCGAAGCGGAGGCGGGAGAGGGTGGTTCCGCGCACGCGGAACCGGGTGAGGGCTCTCCCCCCCGGTTCATGGACCATGCGCATGGCGCTTCCGCCACTCCAGCTTCCCATGAATCGCCCCGCCTCCGCCTGCGCAGCGGCATCCGTGCCGAGGCGGCGTGGGACCTTGAACTCACCCCCTCCAAACCGCTGGTCATCTTCGGCACCAACAGCGTGTCCCGCAAAGGCGCTTCCCCCACCGCCGCCAGCCATTACCTCACGTTTCCACGCCTCCGCGTCGAAGGGCGCCTCGACCTCGGAGGCGCCTCCCGATCGGTGCAGGGAATCGCCTGGATGGACCACGAGTTCAGCAGCAGCCAGCTTTCGGCCGACCAGGCCGGATGGGACTGGCTCTCCGTACAATTGCACGACGGCCGTGAACTGATGGCGTATCGGCTCCGCCACAAGAACGGATCCACCGACCCCTTCTCCACGTTGGCCTGGATCGATCGCGACGGACGTGTGACCCACCAGCCCGCGACGGCCTTTACCCTCGAACCGCGCTCGCAATGGAAAAGCCCCAGATCATCAGCGGTTTACCCATTGGGCCTGACGCTCCGCGCCCGTGATCCCGACCACGGGGAACCGGTCCGCCTCGACCTGATCCCCCTCGCCGCGGACCAGGAACTGCCCGGAACGATTGGGGACGTCCCCTATTGGGAAGGCGCGTGTCGTGTCGTGGACGGAGCAGGAAAGGAAGTCGGCGTGGCATTCATCGAACTCACAGGATACGCGGGGGACCTCTCGAGCCGGCTGCGTTGAGGTTGGAAACGGAGAGACGCCATGCGCTCGCCGGAATGATCCCAAATCCGTCACCTACAACGTTTGAATCCTGATTCTGCCGGGGATATACCTGTCACCGTTCAGCCGCTCGCAACCGTGCGCCATCCCGCGCCCGTCGAGCCTGCCCACGTCATGAAAACGCCCAATACCCAATTCGTCATCGCCGGGTTCATCGCATCCGCCCTGTTCCTGCCCGCCCACGCCGAGGTGGACTTCGTCAAAGACGTCGTCCCGATTCTCAAGGCCCATTGCATCGAATGCCACGGTCCCGAAAAACAGAAAGGTAAGTTCCGCCTCGACTCCAAAGACCACCTGACCAAAGGCGGCAAAGGCGGCGAAGTCCTCAAGGCCGGCGACGCCGACGCCAGCGACCTCTTCAAACGCGTCACCC
>JBBQIU010000664.1:0-2919 GCA_038325245.1 Verrucomicrobiota bacterium | reverse complement strand
CAGGACCCCGCCAATTTCTCCCGGCCGCGCGCTCCCCGCTGCTCACCTGGCCGCTCCGTACTCACCCGACCGCCCAAATTCCCACTTCAAAACGCTTAACCGCCCAGGACCCCGCCAATTTCTCCCGGCCGCGCGCTCCCCGCTGCTCACCAGGTCGCTCCGTACTCACCCGCGCGCCCAAATTCCCACTTAAAAACCCTTAAGCGCGAACGGGGACACCTACTTCACCCTGGGGCCGGGCTTCCGGCTGGCCATCAGCGACAAGATCGACCTCGGCTTCGGGATGCAGTTCGCGGTGACGAGCGACCACTTCGCCGAGCAACTGTACCGCACCGAACTGCGGTGGCGGTTCTGAGCGGCGTCAACGGGAACATCACCCGACGTAAACTGTGGTGTTCCCGTTCGGCGGGTTGGCGGCCAACGTGCGAATCAGGTGGAGGCACCGGTCCGCCGGGGTTCCCGGCCGGGGGTGAGGTTCACCGGGCGGGTTGAAGCTGTTCATCAAGGTCGTCAGCTCGTCCGTCACGCCGGCGTGGTATTCCGCCGAGACGGTCAGCCCACCGGTCACGATCACCTCTAACAATTTCAAGCTCTTGTTCTGGATGACGGGCAGCCACAACTCATTCACTTCCGTGGCCCCGGCCACTGGGAACGAATCAACCAGCGTTCCGTTCGAGTCTCGGACATAGCACGCGATACCCATGATTCACCGTGTGGGAAAAAGTGGACCGACCCTCGTCGCAGTTCATTTTCCGCCGCCGCACCCTCCTTTGGGAGCCGCCGGGTCGCGACCGAATTCCGCATCGAAGTTCATGTCCGGGTATTTTTCCTTCAAGTTAGCCAGTCGTTCCGCCACCTGTGCCCGCATTTCTGGTGTGTCGGCTCGAAGTTGGAACTTCAGAGTATCGATCTCCCTGATCTGCTCAATACTCGCGCTTAAGCGTTTTGAAGTGTGAATTTGGGCGCGCGGGTGAGTACGGAGCGGCCGGGTGAGCGGCGGTGAGCCCGCGGTCGGGAGACTTTGGCACAGTCCTGGGCGCGAGGGGAAGCGCGAGCGAGGCGTGGCATGAGCAAGCGCACGGCCATGAGCCCGGGGAGGGCAGCGACGACGACGGCGGGGCGCAGGAGGGTGAGCACGTCGCCGGTGGGGCGCGCGGTCAGGCGAACAACAGGACCTGTCCAAGAGGAGGAGGTGCTGGCGGAGCGCGAGCGCCGTGGAGAATTCTGGCGATGGCGTCGGCATCGGAGACGACCTCGAGGACACGCATGCGGCCGCCACATTTTCGGCAGCGGGTGATGTCGAGTGCGAAGACGCGGGCGAGGAGCTTTGCCCAGCCGATGCGTCGTGGTCTGGGCGAGGATTCGGCCGGGTCGCTGGGGAGGGCGAAGTCCAGCGCGATCTGTGGCGGCGGCGGTGCGGCGGGCCTGGGGATGACTCGCTCGCGCAGGCGGTGGTGGCTGGCGAGCACACCGTAGTAGCGGGTCATGTGGAAGCCGGGCGGCGGGACCAGGGCGCAGAGGCGGGCGAGGAACTGGTGGACGTCCATGTCGGCGTGGGCGGTGCCGCTGCGCCAGGGCGCCTTGAACGAGACGCGGACGCGGCCGCCGGGGAGCTCCCCGGGCGGCACGGTCGAGACGCTCAACACCGGCTGGCACGCGCGTGTGCTGGCCTTCGACACCGGACCCTTCGAGCTCGGCCGTGTGACACCCCAGTCGTTCCCATGATGATGAGGGCGCATCGCCTGGGCCAAGCTCTTCGCCCGCGTCTTCGCTAATGACCTCACCCGCTGCCGCAAATGCGGCGGCCGCATGCGTGTCCAAGAGGTCGTCTCCGACCCCGCATTTGTCGGTTCCTCTATTCCCTGGCCTGCTCTGATTAGCGCCTGTTCGGGCGGCTGAATAACGCGATCAACGGTCATTCAAGCATTCGGCGTCGTATTCACCCCTGCGCCCCGCCGCCGTCGTCGCACGCCCCGCCGCCGCCGTCGTACGCCCCGCCGCCGTCGTCGCACGCCCATGGCCGTGCCTTCGCCTCGCAAACCCTCACTCTCACCCCTCGCACCCAAGACCGTGCCAACATCGACCGCCCGCACCGCCCGCCCGCTCTCCTTCCCTCCACGGGCCGCCCGAATTCCCACTTAAACCCCTTAAGCGCTAGGGCGAGTTGCGCAGCTGTCGTTCCACGGTCACGCGTTCATGGCGGCGCGGGCGGCCCTGGCCGCGGCGGCCGAGGGCAAGTTCCGGGAGTTCCACGACCGCCTTGCTGGCGATCGCCAGGGAAGTCGGCCTCATCACGGGCATGGCTCCGGTCCCTTGCCGTCGCACCAAACAAAGGCAAAGTCGCAATCCGTCCCCTCCGTGCATAACGCACCAGGGACGTAGCGGTCAAGGATGTCCCCCTTTGCCACTCTCGTCCGTGTATTCAATGAGCACCATGATATCATCACATCCACTACCGACCGAGATCGTCACCGCCTCGACCTGGTCGGCCCCCCACAGGAAGGTACCCTCGGGGGAGACATCGGCGGGAACCACCCTGATTACACCTTCGCCGATATCCTCCCAAGTAAAGGGGTGCGTATGGAGGAGCGAGGTGCAGGCATATTCGAGTTCATTTAATGTTCCATCTTCATTAATCTCCATGGTAATCCGCAAGTGGATCATCTCGGGAGGATTCTGGTACGGGACGGTGTTTTGTTCCCAATTGAAAACCCCGAAGCGGCGAAATGGCAGCGGCATTTCGCCTGTGGATGTCGAGGTCTCTGGGCCAGTGCCGGCTATCGACGTGCTCGCCGTGCCCCCGCCGGTCCCATCGTCGCTTCCTCCGCCTGTCGAGGGGCCACAGGCGTTCACGAACGGGAGCGTTCCGAGCGCCACAATGTAGGCGAAACGTCGCCTGGAACGGCTGAACAGCAGCAT
>JBBQIU010000663.1:0-2920 GCA_038325245.1 Verrucomicrobiota bacterium | reverse complement strand
TCCCGCGACTCGCCCTCCTCCGTCGGATCCCCCATCCGGAACGCCCCACCCGGGATCACCACCATGTCGTCTGGAACGGCCGGAATAGGGCGCCACGATTCCGCGCGGTCAACACCGGGGCTGAGGACCGACAGAATTCGGCGCACCACTGGATCCAGAGGGCGCCATGCGTCGTCTGCGTGGGGGGCCACTTTCTCCAACTCCAGGTAGCCGGACAGCGGGCCACCCGGGCCGACCAGCCGAATATAAATCTCGGCCTCCGTGGGAGTCATGGCGCCGACTTTGGCGCGGAGGTTCAGGCGTAGGGCCTCACAAACCTGGGCCGCCACCGAGTCGGCGGGGCATCGACCCCGTTCCTCGGCGAGCCACTCGGAAATGCGGAGGGCGATGGTCCTGCGATCGTGGTCGGCCAAGCAGGAGCTCGACTGATGTTCCAACTCCGTGGCGAGACGTGGCTCGAACCGGATCGCTTCGCCATCCCAGGATTGCCCCGGCAGCCGTCGCAACCGGCCCAAGGCGTGGGCTGGCACCTGAGCCGGGCTCTGCGAGAAGAATTCCCGCCTGAGACTCTCCGCCAGACTCGGCGAAATCCGCGGCAGCAACGAACAGGCGGCCGCCCAGGGAAGAGCATCCGGGCCGAGAATCTCCCTCACATCCATCGCGGGATGGCGATACACGCGGTCGACCGGAATTCGGCCTCGCTCACCCAACAGGGTCTCGGCCAGGCCCGTGAGTTCACCAGGCGTCGCCTCGACCACGGGAATCTGAGACTTCCGAATCCATTCCGTTCCCCGGTCCCAAAACCGCTCTTCCCGTGGATCGAGCCAGGCGACGCGGGGCCAGCGGGCCAGGTCTTCCAGGATGCGCCGCTCGCCCGTCGCCAGCAGACCGGCCCCGGTACTCACGATCAACAGGACCAACCCTTCTCGCTCGGCCTCCAGGTCCTGCAACCATACAGTCCGCCCCTCCTCGTCCACGTAGGACTCGGGGGAAAATCGGAACGTTCCGCGACGGACCGGGACGCCGCGCGCCAGCAGTCCACGGACCAATTCCTCGGGCACCGTGTTCCAGTCGTGCCGTTCCCCGGAGAGCTCTTCGAGCAGGAGCACGCGACACACCTCCCTCCACGCCTGGAACTGGAGGGTCGGCACTCCCAGCTCAACCGTCCGTTCGATCGATCGCCGTACGTGAAGGACGGGGCTGGGAAGCGGCGAAGTGAAGTACCCCATCGCATCGGCAACCGCTCCCAAGGTGCCCGCGTCCAAAAAGGGCCGTCGCTGGCATCCCATTCGTGCCAGATTCAACTGATTGAACTCGGGGTGTTCCGGGTCCAAGCGCAAAGCGGGAGGGCGGGCGGGCAAGGAGTGGGCGTCGCGCCCGGCGGAATCCCGTTCAAGTTCACGCGGCCAGGGAATGATGCGCAAGGTGGTCAGCCCAGACCGTTCGCGGCTTAAAGGGAGGGGACCGGCCAGGATGTTCTTCGGGCCGGAGGGAGACGGACCGAGATCCGGCCCGGTCGGGTCGGATGATTCGGAATCTCCGGCGGATGCATCGGCTTGCTCGCAGCGGCGTTTCAGCTCCGCCATCCACCCGACGTAGTCAGCTCTATCCGGAACATGGGAATCCGAGGAAGGCGTTGCGTCGAATACGGCATCGAAGGCCTCGAGAAACCGGGATTGCTGTTCAGGGCTGCGGGCCAGGAGGGAGACCAAGGCCAGGCGAAGCGTTCGAAGATTCCTCAGATCGCCACTGCTCCGCAGAAGGCGTCCGACCCGAATCCGATCGGCCAAAGGGACTTCGAAGTCGAACCGGTATTCCAATGCGTCGAAGAAAGGCCCGAGCGGGGTGGGATCGGCGATGGAAAGCTCGTCCTTCTCAGGCATTACGTGGCAGAGGAGACGCCCTGAGGCGGACTCGGATCAAGTCTTGAAGTACCCCTCGGATCCGCAATCGGCAGACAACCGAAGAGGCTCTGCGACCAAAGGTCGAGATGGATCCCCGACCCTGTCCTGGAGTCATCCGCTCCCTACGGGTCGCCGTTCTCCCCCGACGTCGCCACCCGGACCAACCCCTTCAGCAGGTCGGCAAAATAATCCGGAAGCTGGGGCCCAAAGAACGACATGGTCCGCGTCTCGTAGGTGTTCATGCCGTAGTACCGCGACGGCACGACGTAGCCCACGTAGTCCCCGTTGAAACTCGTCACCGTCGTCACCACCCCCGACCCCGCCGTCGCGTCCGCAAGTTCCAACGCCAGTTCGCCGCTATAATCGCACGGTGTCGAAAGCCATACGGCATCGCCCAGGCGCAAATACTGCAACCAGGTCGTCCGGCCCAACGGCAGCAATGGCCGGGCGGCCCACTCCCGCAACCGCACGCCATCCGCCACCCGGATTTGCAGGTCGGGGAGTTCAACCTCCACGGCTTGAATTCCCCACGGCAATCGGTTGGTCATACCCATCCCCTCCAACGCCCGCACCGTCGCCTCGGCCAGCTCCGCTCCCATCCGTTCCATTCCCGCCACACCCCCTTCGGGCGGCTTGGGCGCATGACTCCCCACGGCTCCGGATACAAACATCGCCATGCCGCCCGTGGCCTTTTCCACACCACGCTGCCACGCGCCGGGATAGTCGCCGCTGAATTGCATCACCCGTCCCGAAAGCACCGTGGCATGGGCCGAATAACTCCCAACCGTCGCCGAATCTCCATCGGCCTGCACCACCTTCAGCAGGCTGAACCGGGAATCCACCCGGCCTCGCTCCCCGACCAGTCGGTTCCGCGTGAACCCAGGAGCGTCGAACTGCCCGCTACCCGCCGACGCCGGACCCAGATCCGCCAAGGCCGCGATCGCCGCGTTCACGATCTGTCCGGCCATCCAGACCCGCGACCCGGGAACAAAACCGCCGGCAAAGATCTCCGAAAC
>JBBQIU010000662.1:0-2924 GCA_038325245.1 Verrucomicrobiota bacterium | reverse complement strand
GGCGGTTGAGTTCTTCGTTCTCGACGGAAGCGCCCCGGATGCCCAGGACCATGCGTTCCTCTCGCGAATCGCGGATTCCCTCGATCACCCCGTCACTCTCGTCCGCCCTGCAGATGCGGCCACCGTCATCCAGCGACTCTCCAACGAACTTCAAGCGCGAATAGCGACGCCTTCCGCAAGCGAAGCTCCCGCGCGCTACCTCCTCATCAACGGTCTTCAGAACTTCCGACTCCTCCGACAGGACGATGAATTCAGCTTCGGGTCCACCGATGCGGCCCCTCATCCGGGCGCCCTTTTCAAGGAACTGCTCGCGGAAGGACCCGCCCACGGCATCCACTCGCTGGTCTCGTGCGATTCCTACGGGAACGTGGTCCGTTTCCTGGGCCGGAAGGGCCTCGCCGAATTTGGATATCGGGTGCTGTTCCAAATGAGCACCAACGATTCCGCCAGCCTCATCGACAACCCGGCGGCCAGCCGCCTTGGCCTTCATCGCGCCCTTCTCTACCAGGACCGCGAAGGCCACCTGGAGGTGTTCCGCCCGTACGCCCTCCCTGACCCGGATTGGCTTCGGGTGAAGGGTGTTTCGAGTTCGACATCTTGAATAAGGATAACCGATTGCGGAGGAAGGGGATGATGGATTTCCAGGAGTACGCCTCGCCCGTTTTTTCGCCCTTCGGGGGGATGAGTGGACCTGGGAAGGCGATCCCGTCTTTCCAAATCTCTGCGTTCCCTGCGTTCTTTGTGGCAAATCCCTCCCCGTCCGGCACTCATGTCCGTCGCATGCACGTGAGCCTGGAGGCCTGCCCGTTTGGACTTAGCCCACAGGGAACGCAGAGAGCGCAGAGAAGGAACCTGGTTTTCGCCAAACACCTTCAGGTTCTGGACCTCTGATTCTCGAAGGGCGCGTCCTGGGCGAACCCGAGGTTCGCGTCGCCGGAGTTGCCAAGCGTCCGCAGTCGTGGAGGATGCCACCCAACAGCGTGTCAGAATCCGCCGCAACCCAGGACCCCGCCCGGGTGTTCAAGACGGCATGAGCGCCCTCCCAGTGGATCGCCCGATCATGAGCCACGAATCGTCCGATTTTCCTCCCGCCTCCCCTACCCACCCCGCCCTCGGCACACCGACCCCGAAGCGCCGCCGACGTTGGTGGGTGTATGTCCTCTGGGTGTTCGGATCCCTAATGGTCCTGGGAATCGCCCTGTTCGTTTCCGCGATCCTTTACTGGAATTCCCTCGTCAAGAAATACACCACCACGACGGCCAAAGCGCTCCCCCAGATCGAGCTTACCGATGATCAATTCACCGAACTCCAGGAGCGCTGGCAGAGCTACGCCCTCCTGTTCATCCGTCGCGAAGGCCCCATCCCGCCCTTCGAACTCTCCGGTGAGGAACTCAACCTCTTCGCACGACGCTTCGGGCCCTTCCGCAAACACGCCTATGCCGAGATCCTCGATACCCGCCTTCGCCTCCAATTCAGCGTCCCGCTTGACGAGTCTGGGAACCCCAGCCTCAAGGGGCGGTTCCTCAATGGCATCGCCACCTTCAATCCCGAGTACAAGGACGGTCGCCTACGACTCAAACTCGTCACCGCCGAGGCCAACAACAAAGCCATCCCACGCTGGATCCTGAGCCGACTCCAGTCTTTCAACTGGGCGGAAGCCCTGAATCGCCGCCCGGAATTCGACCTCGCCATCCGCGCCATGGACCGGATCGAACTTCAAACCGACAAGATCATCCTTTATCCCGCGCCCGTGGGGCCCATGAGTCCGCCTTAATGGACTCGAATCGGACGTTCCATTGTCCGGACGGCTCCGTTCCATTTTCAAACACACGGGCCACGTCGGCGACACGCGCGCTTTCAGGAAGGTTCGTCCCTCAACCCTTCCACCGCATTGGATCCCAGGCACGATTCCTGCCTGAACTGCGACTAAGGGCCCCCGCCTCGACCCATGCACGACCTGCGATTCGCCGTCCGGCAACTGTTCAAAGCCCCCGCATTCACCCTCGTCGCCGTCCTGAGTCTGGCGCTTGGCATCGGGGCCTGCACGATGGCCTTCAGTTGGATTGATAGCGTACTCATCGATGCCGTTCCCGGCGCCCGTAATCCGGACCGCTTGGTCGTCCTCGCCAATCGACAAGCCTCGGGCCCGATCGGCGATACCCTGTCGCTTCCCGACCAGAAAGATCTTGCCGCCGATACGTCGGTCTTCAGTGGCATTTTTGCGTCGCAGATGGAGGCCGTCAGTGTCCGGATCGATCGCGAACCCGAATGGTTGTGGGCCCAATGCGCCACTGCGAATTACTTCGATGTCCTCGGGGTTCGCCCCATTCTCGGGCGGGGCTTCCGTGCAGACGAAGCCAACGCTCCTGGCGGAAATCCTGTGGCCGTCATTGGCCACGGACTGTGGCAGCGGCGATTCGGCGGAGACTCCGACGTTCTCGGCCGAACTCTCGAGATCAGCCGGCGCCCCTTCACAATCATCGGTGTCATGCCCGCGGATTTTCGTGGAACAATGGGGGGCCTGGGCTTCGACCTGTGGGTGCCCGTGACGATGTCGAACGAGCACACCGATATCTCGAAAGCTCTTGAGGGCCGTGGAATCCGGTGGCTGCACACCATGGCTCGGCTGAAGGAGGGCGTATCAATCCGCCAGGCTCAGGCTGCGGTCGATATCGTCATGCGGCGCCTCGAAGACGTCTATCCCCAGAGCAACCGCAACGTGGGGGTTGCTGTCCTTCCCATCTGGAAATCTCCCTGGGGCGCCCAGGGCCTGTTGCTCCCGCTCCTGCTAGCCCTCGCTGCCATGGCGGTCCTACTGCTGCTTTTGGTCATCGCCAATATCGCCAACCTCCTGCTCGCCCGCGCGACCGCCCGCGAATCCGAGATGGCGGTCCGACTCGCCCTCGGCGCCGGCGCGGGCCGCC
>JBBQIU010000661.1:0-2925 GCA_038325245.1 Verrucomicrobiota bacterium | reverse complement strand
TGGAGGAAAGTGTGCGGCTGGTTCGTGCGACCCTGCCGATCGAGGTCGAACTGGTGGCCGACGTTGCGGCGGATCTTCCGTTCGTGATGGCGGACGCCACGCAGATTCAGCAGGCGATTTTGAACCTCGGCACGAACGCATGGCACGCTCTCGATGGAAAACCCGGGCGTATTGAGGTGGCGTTGTCGCGCGTGGTGGTGGACGCGGCGATGATGAGTCGGCACCCGGAGCTAAAGGAAGGACGGTACCTGCGGTTGAAGGTCCAGGACACGGGGAAGGGCATGACCCCCGCGACAATGGACCGGATCTTCGTGCCCTTTTTCACGACCAAGGCGCCGGGAACGGGCACCGGGCTGGGATTGTCCGTGGTGCATGGGGTTGTGAAAGGGCATGGCGGCACGATCCTTGTCACGAGCGCCCCGGGAATGGGATCGACGTTTGACGTGTATTTTCCGGAGGCGCTGGGCGGACGCGAAGAATCCCGGGAGGCGTCGCGAAGGGAAGCGCCCAAGCGCAAGGGGCGGAATGAGCGGATTCTGCTGGTGGATGACAAGGAACTCATCGTTCGTTCGTGTTCGCGGGCGCTGGAACGACTTGGGTATCGGGTCAGCGCCTTTTCGGACGGCGCGGCGGCCTTGGCGGAGTTTCATGAGAAGCCGAGGGAATACGACCTGATCATCACAGATTTGAACATGCCGGGGCTCTCCGGCCTGGAGATCGCGAGAATCGTTCACCAGATCCGGTCGGATCTTCCCGTGATTCTGAGTTCCGGGATGGTTCCTGGTGAAATGCAGCGGGAGTTGGACACCGCTGGAATACGCGAAGTCCTTAGAAAGCCATTCACATTTGAAGAACTCGGTGAGACCGTCGCCCAAGCGCTGGGAAGGAAAGGGCATGACATCTCCAACTCGTGACGTGCTGCTGATCGACGACGACGTCGCGATGCGGTCGATGCTGGTCCGGGCCATGACCCGGTCTGGCTACGTGGTGCATGAGGCGGGTGACGGCCATGAAGGCCTGAGAATCCTTGAGGAGCGCCCGATCGGCTTGGTCATCACCGACATCATCATGCCGGAACTGGAGGGGGTGGAACTGATCTTTCGAATCCGGAAGACGAACAAGACGATCCCGATCATTGCGATGTCCGGTGGGGGGCGCATGAGTCCCAAGGGATACCTGGATGTTGCGAAGTCCTGCGGGGCATCGAGGTCGATCGCGAAGCCGTTCGAGATCGATCAGTTGCTGAGTTGTGTGGCGGAGTTGCTGGCAGGAACGGGAACGGGATCACCTGAACGGACGCAGGAGAAACCCCACACGACCGGCCCGGGAGCCGGCGGTGTGGGGTGATTCGTGATGGGTTCTGATGCGCTGATCAGGGCTTCGCCAGCCGGTAGAACTGGCTGGACGCCGACGGCGCCAGGGTGACTTGGTTTCGGTCACCCACGACGGTGGGGGTGGGTCCGGAAGGCTGCCAACCTGTCGGCACAAGTGACGCCGTGGTTTGCAATTGATAGCCGTTTGCGCTGGTCGGCCAACTGAGAACCACGCCGGTTGCACTGCGTGCAATGCTGAGACTCGGAGAAGCCGTCGGGGCCAGGTGGGAAGACGTGACCTGAAGCGCGGCGAGGTAAGTCAGTCCGGGGTTGCTGGTGAAGACGACGACGAACGACTCCGAGCCGGGGGAATACTTGATGTTGTGGAAATTGACGGTCGTTCCGAGGCCGCCGGGAGAATCTGCGAGGAAATAGGGTGCCCCGAGTTGGCTCGGCAACGGTTTCCCGTCCGGGCCGAGCACCACAAACGCGTAGCCTTCCGGAAGGCCTGTGCCGCTGCCCGTCGCGTTGAATCCGACGAGGATGACGCCGCTCTTGGGATCCGCCGCGAGTTGGGGGTGTTGGTGCCGGAGCGGAATGATGCCGTCGGCGCTCGTGAGGTACGGGACTTCGGATTGCGCCTCGGTGAACGCGTAGCTCGGAGCCGTGCCGAGATCGTAAAACGAGAGATCCCCCATCGCTGTGCTATTGCCGGCGTCATAGGCAGTGATGAGCTGACCATTAAAGGGATTCTCCAGGGATGCGGGGTGTCCTTCTGCGGTTCCCGCCGGTTCGCCATTTCCGAGAGGCTGTTCCGGACGGACGACGAGTCGCCCCTGGCTGTCGAGGGCAGCGTCAACGATGGATCCCACGATCCGATTGCTGAGCGTGCCGGTGGATCCGTTGGAGTTGTCCGTGTTGGCGAGGTAAAGGAAGGCGTCCTTCCCCGGGAGATAAACGACGTCCGGGTCGTCTTCATCTCCCACCGTTTGGAGGCGGTCGAGCCGGGTAAAGGGCGCCGTCAGGAGCGTGCCGGATTGGTCGTAGAGGGCACCGACGGTTCCCTCGCCTTCATCGGCGAATTTGCGTTCAGCGACGAGGAGGAAGTCGCCATTCCGGGTGCTTACGGCGACCGCGACGTCATCGTAGGACTGGTCCGAGGTGGGGTCGTGGACGAAGGCCTTGGCCACGGGTGTGGCTCCGACCCCCTGCGGATTGACCAAGGCGACCAGCACCGCGTCGGTGCCGATGTCGCTGTATGCCCGCGCCGTGGCCACGACGACATACTGCTTGGAGACGGGGTTGTATCTCACGTCCGCGCGGTTGAGCGTCCCCGCCGGGGTGCCGAAGATCACGAACGGCTCGCTCGTCGCGACGAGTGTGCGGGGATCGTAGAAGCGGCCCACCATCGCCATGGCGGCGCCCAGTTGCGTGATGGGATCGGTGTAGCCACCGGCATTGGTGGAATCCACGCTGATCACGAGAACTTCCGGGGTATCGCTGCTGGCGGCGAGGTTGGAGTCTTTCGCCACCACGCCTTCTCCGGAGACCACGACGGAAGGCAGGCTCCGCAGACGCGGACCCTCGGGCGGGGCGAGCGGCGCCAGGAAAT
>JBBQIU010000660.1:0-2932 GCA_038325245.1 Verrucomicrobiota bacterium | reverse complement strand
CAGAGACAGGACGCGAATGCCGTTGCCCACGCGGCGCGCGAAAATAAGCGTGCGCGAATTGGGCGCCCAGACCGGATCTTCTCCGGTGACCAGACGCGTCACATCCCCACCGGCCGAGGGGACCACGCACACCTCGAAATTGCCCCCGCTCTGGGTGGTGAAGACGATGTTCTGCCCGTCCGGCGACCAGTCGGGCTCCGTGGCGTTGGAGACGCCGGCGAGACGAAGCCGCCGGGGCGCCCCTCCTGATGCTGGAACAACGAAGAGCGTCGAGGGTCCGCCGGAACGCGACGAATAGCAGATGCTCCGCCCGTCGGGAGACCAGCAGGGCGACGAATCACCCTGTCGGTTTTCCGTTAAACGGGTGGGGTTGGATCCGTCCATGCGGCCCACGTAGAGGTTCGGGCTGCCGTCCTTGGACAGTATCATCGCGACCTTCTGGCCATCGGCGGATGCGGCGGCGGCGGTGTTCAATCCAACCTTCCGCGAGAGCGGCTTTCGGCTGCCTGTGGCGAGGTCGTGGATGAAGATGTCCGGATTTCCGAGCCGGTAAGAGGTGTAGAGAAGCGTCCGTTTGCCGGGAATCCAGGTCGGAGCCGCCACGAGGGAGCCGTCGGAGGTCACTTTCTGGGCTCCAAAACCATCATAGTCCGCAACGAAGATTTCAGATTTTCCCCGCGAAACCTCGCACTTGAACGCGATTCGGGTTTGGGCCACGCCTTGTCCGCCGATGGCCTTGATGACGTCGTCGGAAAGCGCGTGAGCCTGTTGTCGCGGGGCGCCTCCAGTGTAGCCCTTGGCCAGCAGCGGCACTTTGTTCCGATCCAGGAGGCGGCCTTCCACGTTGGGATTGTTGGTTCCGATGAGGACGAGCTGTGCCTCAATCTCGGGCGTGATGCGGCAACCGGCCACTTCCAGGTCGAATCGCAGGGTGCTGGCGACCTCCCCGGAGAAGCCGGACAGGGCCAGTGGGAGCGGGCTGGCATTGCTGAAGCCGTAAATGTTGATGCGGTTGCTTCCGCCCGGGGACTGGGCACGGACCGCCAGGGTTGGGAGCACCGCCAGGGCGGTGGCGATCCACTGGCGGCGGGACAGGGGGAGAGAACTGGGGCGGTTCATCGATGTCAAAAGCTGCGTTTGGAACGGAGGTTGAACCCGATCGTATACGTGCGCTGCGCGTCAGTCGCTCCGGATTCAAAAGGAACGATTTCGCGGACGCGGTCGAGGGCGTCCTGCACCGATCGGTCGAGGGCCGCGACGCCGGAGCGCTTGACGATGCGGGCCTGTACCACCCTGCCATCTTTCCGAATGACGACCTCCACGTCGGCGGTGGCCAGGTCATCCTTGACGCTCTGAGGGGCGATCCACGCGTTGATGAACGCGTTGCGCACATGCCATGCATAGGCCGATCCACCTCCTCCAGTGCCTCCACCCCCGCCCCCGCCCCCGCCCGCCGGACCGATCTGGACCTGAACGGCACCGCGCGACACAGCTCCAGCGATGCGATCGCTGGCGCCGTCCAGCGATCGCGCGAGGTTCTGGCGTCGCTGGCGGGCAAGTTCCTCCGCACTCGGTCCGGTGGATTCGGGACGAGTCGATGGGCGACGATCGCGGGGCGGAGGGGTCGGATTGAGCGTCTTGACCTTGGAGAGATCAATTTTCACGGCCTCTCGTTCAGGCGCCTTGGGCTTGGGCTTGGGGTTCTTCTTCTCGTCCAGTTGGGAATTCGGAAGCGTGAAGCCTGGCTCGCGCGCCTTGGGCAGATCGAAATCCACCTCGCTGGGAGGCTCTTTCCTGGGGGGCATTGGGGTTCGATCGGGCTCGGGCTCAGGAGGTGGCGTGGACTTGACGGGGGGCGGGGGGGGGGGGGCGTCCGCACGGGCCGCGGGTGCTTCTGCGGAGGTTGACGGCAGGAAACCTGGTGCGAGCGCCGCATCAATCAGCTCACCGGACATCAATTCTAGTGGGGCACCTTCGCCGAGGTTGGGAGGGCTGGCCCTGCGGAAGCCTGGCGCGAGCATCAGCAGCAGCGCGAGGACCCCGTGTACCGAGGCCGACGTGGCGAAGCAGCGTTTCTGGAGACGCGTCATCATCGCTCAGGAGACATTTTAGGACGGATTCGGGTGATGCCGCGGCGCTGACACCGGTCCAGCAGCCCCGCCACCGTCATCCAGGCGGTCCGGCCGTCGGCACGGATATCGACCACCATGCGCGGATTCCGTTGAAACTCAGCGAAGAGGATTTCTTCGACCTGGTCGAGGCTCAGGGTTCGCGCATCCAGTTTGAACTCCCCGGATGCCGTGACTTCGACCGTTTTGATGTCCTTACGTTCGAGACGGTAATCGTCGGGCTTGCCGCCGCGTGGGAGTTCGAGTTGGACGTTTTGTTCGAGGAGCGGCGTGGTGATGACGAAGATGATCAGGAGGACGAACGCAAGGTCGAGCAGGGGCGTGACATTGATGTCGGAAAGGGTGACCAATGCGTTCTTTTGGGAGAAACGGCGCATGGCAAGTCAGTTGGCGGCCCGGGAGGGGCCGTGTTCTTCCAGGAATTCGACCTCCATCCGGGCGGCCAGTTCCTGAGCGAAGTTGTCCATCTCCACCGTGAGGACGCGCAGGTTATGAACGAGCCAGTTGTACCCGAACATCGAAGGGATGGCGACCATCAGGCCGGCCACGGTGGTGATGAGGGCTCCTGCGACCCCGGGGGCCATCATTTGAAGGGTCGCGACCCCTTGGTTTCCGGCGACGATGCCGCCGAAGGCGTCCATGACGCCCCACACCGTGCCGAGCAAACCGAGGAACGGCGCTCCGCTCACGGCGATGGCGAGGAGAATCAGGCCCGCCTCCAAACGAAGAGCCTCCCGGGCGACACTTCTTTCCAGAGCGCCCTTCACAAGTTCCATCGCTTTCAAGCTGAGGGATCTGGGTTG
>JBBQIU010000659.1:0-2940 GCA_038325245.1 Verrucomicrobiota bacterium | reverse complement strand
TTCCGCCGACTCGGCGACGCCCGCCCCGGGAAGTCCTGAGTTGGGGGCGGGTGGACCGGCGACGCGCGACGCGAGCTCCCGTTCCAGCACTGGCCCGAGCGACGCGACGGCCTGTTGAGCGATACCGGGAGGAATACCGCGCAAGTCCAGTTCCAGGCGGTCGATGGTGATGTGGGTTGAGGCCATGATTCGAGAGGTTGGGGTCACGAAGGATCCTGGGCGATCGAGGCGTAGATTCCGTATTTTTCGAGACTCACGGCGCGGTCGAGCTTGTCGTACTCGCGTTTCACCGCGGCTACGATGGATTCCATGGTCAGGCGCCGAGGGCCGGAGGGTTGGGCGGTTTGGAGGCACGCCTGGAAGACGATCGAACGGATGTGACCTCCAGCGACGGGGAATCGCTGAGCGAGGAACGGGAAGTCGATCGCCTCCGAATCCACGCCGGGAGGGATGGCCTGACGCCAGATGCGGAGACGCTCGTCGACGCCCGGAAGGGGGAAGTCGATCAGGAACCGAAGGCGACGCAGGAACGCTTCGTCGAGATCCTTCTTCCGGTTGGTGGCGAGGATGGCGAGGCCCTTGAAACGTTCCATCCGTTCCAGGAGGTAGCTGACCTCGAGATTCGCATAGCGATCGTGGGCATCCTTGACCTCGGTTCGTTTCCCAAAGAGGGAGTCCGCCTCGTCGAAGAACAGGATGACGTCACTGGCCTCGGCGGCGTCGAACAGGCGTCGCAGGTTCTTCTCCGTCTCGCCGATGTATTTATTGACCACCTGGGACAGGTCGATGCGGGTCAACGGCAGGCCGAGTTCGTGGGCGATGACCTCGGCGGCCATCGTCTTTCCCGTTCCGGGAGGGCCGGCGAACAACGCGGACAGCCCGCTTTCGTTCCAGACCTGTTCGGTTCCCCAATCGTAATGCACCGTCGTCAGCATTCGCATCGCGCGAATGATCTCCTGGAGTTGCCGGGTCTGCTTGGGCGGCAACATCAGGTCCGCCTCCGAGAACCGTGGCACGACGGGCTGCGCCAAGTCACCGAGGTCCACGTCGGCGCGGCAGGCCTGCGTGAGATCGATCGCTCGAAGCGGCCGGCCGAGCGAGTGAAGATCCCGGCAGATCCCGAGAATCGTGCCCTTCTCATGCCGGAAACGCCGGGCGCAATCCGACAGCGTGGCGTCGAGTTCCACATCGCGCCGTCCGCCCGGGGCGTGGTCGCGCCACCATTCGAGGCGCTGTCGATAGGTGCTCGGGCGGACATGGACCGGCGGCAACGTGTGCCCGGTCGGGAGACGCTTAAGCTGGCCCCGGTCCGTCATTCCCACGAACACGGTCACGGGCACACCGGCCAGGGGCAGGCTCACGGCTGGCGACCCGTGCCCGTCCGGCGACGGAGCGGTTGCCCATCGGTCGATCTCGATGTAGAGCGCCACCCCGTGCAGCCACGCGAGCGTCAGCGTCGTGGCGAGCCACACGTCGGCGCCCGGCCCGACCATCGTGCTCGTGGTCGCCGCGACGCGCATCCCGATCCGTTCCCCCAGCGCCGCAGCCACCCCGCCAAGGGCCATCCCCCGCGAGCCCACGATGGGTGCCCAACGCACGCCTGCGCGGTCCTGAGACCGCAACCGGGCCACGGCGACGTCTACTTCCAACGGGAGCGTTTCCGCCTCCGGCGACAAGGCAACCAGCGGTGGCGGAAGCTCCCCGGACCGGGTTCGTAGCAAGGCCTCGGCGACCATCGTCGGCATCCCGAGGGGGGCATCCCAAAGTTGCGTCGTGCCGCCCAGGGCGGACGAAACGAGGCCGTGGGTCAGCAGCGGATGCGCGGGATTCGCGAGTGCCAGGATCTCCGCGGGACGATCCCAGAGCCGTTGGGCGAGCGCGAGGGTCGGAGTCTGGCGGGTCGCGTCGTTCAGGCAGGCGGCATAAACCGGACCTGCCGCGCTGTCGACGACCGGGCTCAATGCCAGTGCCAGGAGGAAGCACTCGAGGTCCGACAGCTTCAATTCGCGAGCCACCCAGGTGAAGGAACCCGGAACGGCCGGTCCTTGGTCCGAGGGCGCCGGCTTCGCGATCAGGTGGGAGAGGTATGCCGCGGTTTCGTCCTGGGCGAGGAAGCGACGCTTCTCCCCGTCATGCCGGCTGAGATCGAGGGCGGATTCCAGCCGTTCGGCAATCGGTGGCAGCGCCTCGGGCGACGTCGAGTTGTCGGAGGGGGCCATGCCGCGTTCGCGCCACAGCCAGGCGACTTCGCGCCGCAAGCGCAGGGTGACACTGCGCAACCAATGGGCCGCAAGCGCGTCGCCGACACGAAGCGTCGGCAGGAACGTCTCGGGCGGAATGGGCGGCGCGGTGCTCATGGACGGTTCACGGCGGAACGAGGGCGACCGTCGGGCTCTGTCGGGCCTGCTGCCCGTTGACGACCACGATCAATTGATAGTTCCCAGGTTCCACGCGCGCGGTGAACGGAATGCCAAGGACCAGTTGTTGCTGGTTGTCGGGCGGATCCCCGAGTCCGGGAAGTGGTTTGACGATATCAAACAAGTGGGCCACCGCGCTGTCCCGGTAGAGGCCGATCAGGATCGCATCCTCGTTCCTGCCCAAAAGAAACCCGCTGATCGTGACCGTCGTCGAGGTGAAGCCGTCCGCGTCCTGGGCCACCGGCCCGATTACCGCGAGTGTGACGGTCGGGAGGAGCCTGCCCGCCAGGAGGTTGCTCGCGCGCGTTCGTCCGGTCGCCGGCAGAAACTGGCGAAGCGTCACCGGATGCTCGCCGGCGGAGATGCGCAGACCATTTTGCAGGGAGTCGTCGACCCGGACCCGGACGCGATCCGGCCATTGCGCCGTCAATCCGAGGGTCACCGGACCGAGTTGGCACTCGAGATTGGCAATGTGCAGGTCCTCGCCGGTCAACTCGAACTCATCGCCGATGGCGAAGCTGGA
>JBBQIU010000658.1:0-2943 GCA_038325245.1 Verrucomicrobiota bacterium | reverse complement strand
AGTTCCGGCACCTTCAATGTCATACCTTTGTTCACAGGCTTCACTCCCGCGAATGCCACCGCCGGAAGCCCCATTACCCTCTCCGGCGCCGGCCTCACGAATCTCAACTGGGTTCGTCTCGGCGGAATGGATATGAGCTTCACCCTCCTCAGCCCCACCAGCGTCCGCGCCATCGTCCCCCTCGGCGCCTTCAGCGGCGGCATCCGCGCCCGCAACGCCAATGGCGTTGAGTTCGATGCCCCCGGCATCTTCCTCGTCGACGGCGCCCGTCCGACGCTGACCTCGTTCTCGCCCACAACTGGACCGGAGGGCACCCATGTCGTCCTTCAGGGACTGGGCCTGCTCACCGCCTCAAGAGTCCAATTCAACGGCATCGACGCCGTCCTCGGCGCCAAGACCGCCACTACCCTCGAAACCACCGTCCCCGCCCTCGCCACCACCGGCCCCATCGCCGTCACCACCCTCGACGGCATCGCCGCCAGCACGTCCCCCTTCACTCTCCCGGAAACCATCGCCTCCCTCACGATCACCCGCGGCCCCGCCCCGAACGAGATCGTGATTCGCTGGAGCACCTCCGCCGTGGGGTTCGTCCTCCAATCCGCCCCCACGCCCGCCACCAACGCCGCATGGAACGTCGTCCAGGGCGTGCCGGTGGTCGATGGCGCCACATTCCGCATGACGCTTCCGATCGCCGCTGGAGGAGCGACGTATTATCGCCTGCGAAAATAGAAGGAGGGAACAACTCCGCCACCGCATTATCGTCGGATCCCCGTTCGCAGCAGAACCAACCCGACCGCCACCGCCGCAAAGACGTCGGCCGCGATGATCATTCCTTTGAGTCGCCAATCCAACGGCACCATCAACGCGGTCACAACGCCGCCCGCGATGATCAGCAGGGGAATCAAAATGACGTTCAACCTCACGCCTCGAGCATGCCCGCGCGGCCACCGCCTGGAAACTCCCCGTTGATGCGCGGAATCCTTCGCCCACGGCCTCAGACAGCCTCTCATGGTCCACGGCCTTCGTGGAGAGCCTTCCAAGTCTCTGCGTTCCCTGCGTTCTTTGTGGCAAAGAGAAGTTCCATGGTGTTGGGCCGAAAAGACGGAGGAAGAATCGGGTCCCGAAAGATCCATCCGACGACCACGAAGAACACGAAGAGCATTCCCAAGCGTCTCACCTCCGCTCGGGGAGGTCGCGAATGCCGCCACGTCCTGGTTTTCGCCAAACACCTTCAGGTTCTGGACCTCTGATTCTCGAAGGGCGCGCCCTGAATGCGGCTCGACCGCCCCACCGCCATCTCCTCAGACTCCCACCCGTGTTCCCCAGGTTGCCCCTCTTTACGACGTGTGCCGTGGCATCGTGCCTCCTCGCGATCCGCGCCCAGTCTGCCGCCCCTGAGGCGGCTCCAGGGCCTCCATCTACTTCGACCTCGCTTCCCCTCACCGTTTCAACCACGTCGTCGACCGGCTTTTCCTCCATCCCCCCGCTCCAAACAGGCGTCCATTTCACCAATCGCCTGCCCGCTTTGCTCGCCGCCCAGAATCAAAACCTCATGAACGGTTCGGGCGTGGCGGCCGGCGACTTCGACGGCGACGGACATTGCGACCTCTATTTCTGCGCCATCGCCGGGCCCAACGCGCTCTATCGCAATCTGGGAAACTGGCGATTCGAGGAAGTGACCGCGGCGGTCGGTGTGGCGGGCGAGCGGTGGGCGTCCTCCGGCGCCACGTTTGCCGACCTCGACGGCGACGGCGATCTGGACCTTCTGGTCGCCACCCTTGGGACCGGAGTTCAGTGCTTCCGCAACCTCGGGACCGGCCGTTTTCAACTCGTCACTGCCGAGGTCGGGCTGACTTCAACCTCGGGCAGTACCACCCTCCCCCTCGGCGACGTCGATGGCGACGGCGACCTCGATCTCTATGTCGTGAACTACGGCGCCGAGTCCGTTCTGAGGTCTGGCGGACGGGCCGAGATTCGGAAGGTGAACGGCGAGTGGGTTTTCACCGGACCGAATGCGCACCGACTAAGGTACGTCGACGGCCAGGTCGAGGAGGTCGGTGAAGCGGGTGTCCTCTACCTCAACGACGGCAAGGGCCGCTTCGACGCCGTGCCGTGGAATTCGGAAAGATTCATCGGTGTGGATGGCCGCCCCAAACCGCCACCGCTCGATTACGGTCTCGGCGCCCAGATGCGGGATATCACCGGCGACGGCGCACCCGACATTTATATCTGCAACGACTTCCAGATGCCGGACCGCCTCTGGATCAATGACGGATGGGGTCGGTTCCGCGAAGCCCCGTTTCAAGCCCTGCGCAAGTTCCCGTTTTCCTCGATGGGCGTCGACTTCGGCGACCTGGACCGCGACGGGCACCTCGACTTCCTGGTCGTGGAAATGGCGAGCCGCGAACACGCGCGGGTCATGCGGCAGGTTTCCGGAAGTCCACCCTCCCCCAATCTCCCCGGCCGGTACAACACCCGTCCCCAGATCGGCCGCAACACCCTGTACCGTTCCAATGGCGACGGCTCCTGGTCAGAAATCGCCGAATACGCCGGCCTCGCCGCCACGGACTGGTCCTGGCAACCCGTGTTCCTCGACGTCGACCTTGACGGGTATGAGGACGTCCTGGTCGCCAATGGCATGATGTTCGACACCCAGGACCGCGACACCCTCGCCCGCATCAACGCCCTTGGCCGCCAGTCGCCCTTCGCCGCCCGCACCAACCTCCTTCTTTACCCCCCGTTTGACTCGCCCAACGCCGCGTTCCGCAACCTCGGGAAGTTCGCCTTTCGCGACTCCTCGACGGACTGGCGCTTCGATTCCACCCGCATTTCCCAGGGCGTGGCTCTCGCGGACCTCGACAACGACGGCGACGCCGACGTCGTCATTAACTGCCTTAACGACGCCCCGCTCCTCTACCGCAATGACACCTTTGCCCCCCGCCT
>JBBQIU010000657.1:0-2943 GCA_038325245.1 Verrucomicrobiota bacterium | reverse complement strand
CGGTTCCACCTACACCATCTTGTTGTCGGCGGCTCCCCATCCGCTGGCGGGCGCCTGGGGCGTCGAGGAGCAACCTCCCAATGGTTGGTCGGTTGTCGCCGTTCTCGACGGAGGGGGCCAGGCTTCGCCAAGTCAACGCATCAAGTGGGGGCCCTTCCACGACACCGTCGCACGGGTCTTGCGCTACCAGATTCGGGCTCCGGCAAATGCCCCAGAATCCGCGTCCTTCCAAGGCATCGCCGCCTTTGACGAACGGATCGTGCCCATCTCGGGTCCGGCCACGATCCCGCAGAGATCCGACCGGTTGGACCGGGTTCTTCCGCCCCATTATGCCCCTGGCGTCCCCTTCTCGCTTCAACTCGACGCCAGCCCGTCGCCGGTGACCCAGGCCTATGCCGTCGAGGAAGCTTTGCCCGCCGGGTGGACGGCCGGGGATATCAGTCACGGCGGTCACTGGGACCCCGTCACTCGCAAAATCAAGTGGGGGCCCTTTTACGATTCCTCAGCCCGTTCTCTCACCTTCCAAACCACCGCCCCCTCCACCGCAAGGACCTCCGCGACGCTGTCAGGGCTGGGAGTCTTCGACGATCGCATCGTCTCCGCCGGCGGTGATGTGACACTGCCACCCGAACCCCACCTGCTCGCGCGTTCTGCCCCGGTTGAAGTGGCGACCGCAGCGCCCTTCACCGTCACGGTACAAGCCACCCCTGCCCGCCATGTCCGCTCCTACGCCATCGAGGAGTCACCCCCGCGTGACTGGATTGTGGGAACGGTTTCCAGCGGCGGTTCCTTCGACAGCGCTACAGGCAAAGTCAAGTGGGGTCCATTCGACGATGGCGACGCCCGCTCTTTTTCCTACTCGCTGACGGCTCCCGCATCAGCGGAACCCTCCGGCGATTTCGAAGGAAGAGGCGCCTTCGACACCGAGACGCTCGTTACGAGAGGGGACCAGACGACGGTCCGCCGACGCGGGGTTGTCCTCCGGGACCTCCCTGACACCTACCGGGAAAGCACTCCGACCACGGTGACGCTGGTGGCAACGCCATCACCCGAGGAACGCGCCTATGCCATTGAGGAGCAGGTGCCCCCGGGGTGGGCCGTTTCCAATCCTTCCCAGGGTGGAATTCAGGACGCCGTCACTGGCAAGCTGAAGTGGGGCCCCTTCCAGGACGCCATCCCTCGCACGCTCACCTACACGGCCCACCCGCCCGCGGTGAGTTTTGGTCCCCAACTGTTCTCGGGGACCAGCGCCTTCGATGCCGTTGCGGTTCCCGTGGGCGGGGACACGGCGACGTCGCTCCGATCCAACCGCGCTCCGATCGTACTGCCGATCAGTGCCGGACGCCCTCCGGACCGAAGCATCAAGATCGCCCTGGCCAAAGTGCTCGCCCGCGCCAGTGATCCGGATGGGGATAAACTCACCGTTGTCTCAGCCCATCCGACCAGCGACGCCGGCGCCACAGTGCTTCTCGCTGGCGCCTTCGTCGCGTACTTGCCCACGCCCGGATTCAACGGACCCGATCGCTTCCTCGTGACCGTGCAGGACGATCGTGGAGCCCAGGAGATTCTCTCCGTTTTCATCGAAGTCCTGCCGCCCGCGGACGTCTTCCCGCCCAATGCCGTATCCGTAACGGCGCTGCCCGGTGGCTCCGTCCGCGTCCTGTTCCTCGGAATCCCTGGTTATTCCTACCTCGTCCAGGCGTCCCAGAATCTCACCACATGGGTGACCCTGGGAGATCGCATCGCGAATTCCGTGGGCTTCTTCGAATGGATCGACACGGAGGCTCCGTTGTATCCGGGAAGATTCTATCGCTCCATCTCCCCATGAACCGAAGCCGCCCTGGAGGGTTCCGCTCCGTCGGAACCTGTAGAACCCTAGCCCCAAACCAATCCTCGGCGCCGACGGAGCGGCGCCCTCCATCGCACGGTTTTTGGTCTCAATTCACATCAACATCTGGACGCCCAGCCTCCCCATGAAATTATCCCACTCATTACTCCTAACCGTCGGAATCGCCCTCGCACCCCACGCCCACGCCGCTCTGCTCGTGGTCAATAGTCCGGTCCTCAACCAAACCATCCCGGACGGCCAGGCCGCGGGCTTCCCTTTCCAGCTCACGCTCGACGCCCCATCCATGGTCGTTCAAAGCGTCAAGGTTCATCTGTGGATCGAAGGAACGGGCACGGGTGCGTTTAGTGGCGACTACTATGCGGCAATCGTCCACGAAGACACCCGTTCCGTATTGTTGAACCGTCCCGGAGTCACTGCCGTCAATCCGATCGGCTATACCGACAACGGCCTTAACGTCACCTTCGACGACTCGGCATCGTTCGATATCCACAACTATCGACAAACGTTCGTCCCTGCCGGATCGCAACCCGTCACGGGAATCTGGCAACCCGATGCTCGTGCCGCCCAACCATCCGTGGTGACCGATGCCAGTCCCAGAACGCTCTTCCTTTCCCAGTTCGCCGGACTCGATGCGGGTGGCAGTTGGTTCTTGATCGTCGCCGATAACGACATCGGCGGAACAGGACGCCTCGTCCAATGGGGCCTCGAAATCACCGCCGTCCCGGAGCCTGCCCTCGGCATGGCAGCAGCGGGACTCGCTCTCCTCGGCTTCGCCTGGATCCGCCGTTCCACCGCGCGCCGCTCGGAATCCTGAGCCGGAACGATTCGTTCCGGCGGAGTGCCCGTCCTCCCCCTCACAGAGCGCGCCCTGGACTGGCCTGGCTTGTGACTCACCAGAATTCCGACGGCGTCTGGAGCGGCGGACCCGCAGACGCGCCGTCGTCGACGGAAGACTCCGCGAGCTTCGCGGCTTAGCGCGAGACAATGCAGGGTTTCGCGCGAAGCCGCGAAGGATGCGAAGAAAGACGACTGGGTCGCCCGAATCCGTTCCCTACTTGCCCATCGCCTCGGTAGGGATAGACCCCATGGCTCCG
>JBBQIU010000656.1:0-2944 GCA_038325245.1 Verrucomicrobiota bacterium | reverse complement strand
TCGCCGGAACCCGGAGGTGCATCTCGCCAGCGGCGTTCCCCGCCAGATCACCCTCGGGTTTCTCGAGAAGCTCCTCATTCCCCTGATCCACTTCATCCTCATGGGCTACCTCCCCATGCTGGCCGCCCGCATCACGCGCTGGAGCGCCTTCGCCGCGGGCTGCGGTCAGTTATTCGTCGCCCGTCGCCCTGCCTACTTCGCCACGGCCGGCCACCAGGCCATTCAATCCTCCCTCCACGATGGGGTTCAATTGCCCCGATCCTTTCGTCGGCACGGCTTCCAGACCGGGCTCTTCGACGCCACGGACATCGCCGAATGCCGGATGTACCGGACCTCCCGCGAGGTCTGGCACGGTCTGGGCAAGAATGCGACCGAGGGCATGGCCCACCCGGCAGCGATTCTGCCGTGGACCATCCTTCTCCTCGGAGGACAGGTGCTGCCGTGGGTGCTGCTCGCGCTCACACCGTTTCTACCCGAAGGCGTGAAATCTCTCGCCGCTGTCGCCGCCGCTCTGGGTCTCCTGCCTCGCTTGATCTCTGCCTTTCGATTTCGACAGAGCCTCCTCGGCGCGGTCCTGCACCCCCTGGGCATCGCCGCTCTCGTGACCCTCCAATGGGAATCGCTCGCACGACGTTGGCGGGGGCGCCCCATGGAATGGCGGGGACGCCGCTATGCCCATCCCGTCAGCGTCGCCCGGCTGGGGCTGGTCTTCGCCGCGATCCTGTCCCTCGTCCATCACACCTCGGCGCCTGCCTGGGCGGCTGCCGAACCGACGATCGGGACGAATCAGGTCGAATCTTTCGAACTCGACGATCAATTCGGAGCTTCCCACACCGTTTCCTTTCCCCGCCAACGTCCACTCCTTCTGTTGGTCGGCGATCGACGGGGTTCCGAGGAGATCGATGGCTGGATCGAACCGTTGAAGCAACACTGGAGCGCCACCGCGGATATCCACGGGATCGCGGATGTCCAGGACGTTCCGCGTTTCCTCCGCCAGCGGGTGACTTCCGCGATCCAGAAGAGCCGCCCGAAATCCCTGCTCCTCGACTTTGAAGGGGCCGTCGTGGAACGTCTTCGGTGCGAAAAACGAACGGCCAACATCTTCGTGATCGGCACGGACGGGATGATTCTCGCGCACGTCTCCGGGCCCTACGGCACAGCCACCAACGCCGCCGCCCGACTCGAGATCCTCAGGGCGGCAATCAGCCCTCGGCCCTGAGAGCCTTTCAGTTGTAAACGCGGCGGTGGGCTCAGGCGCCCACTTCGGCCCGCGCCTCCGCCGCCAAAGGGGTGCTCAGGTACCGTTCGCCAGTCGAGCAGGCGATGGTCACGATCACCTTCCCCTTGTTCTCGGGCCGCCGACCCACCTCGCACGCCGCCCACACGTTCGCCCCGGACGAGATCCCCGCGAGAATCCCCTCCTCCTTCGCCAAACGCCGCGCCACCGCGAACGCGTCGTCGTTCGAAACCGTCACGCACTCCGCGATCTGAGATTCGCCTCCGGCGCCCTTCAAATGCAGATTCGCCGGAACAAACCCCGCCCCCGTTCCCTGGATCTTGTGCGGTCCAGGCTTGGTCGGCTCGCCGCGAAGCGTCTGCGAAATTACCGGCGAATCCTTCGGTTCGACCGCGATCGCGACGAAGGATGGCTTCCTCGGCTTGATGACCTCGCAACAGCCCGTGATCGTCCCTCCCGTCCCCACCGCCAACACCAGGATGTCCACCTTCCCATCCGTGTCCTTCCAGATCTCCTCGGCCGTGGTTCGACGGTGGACTTCCGGATTGGCAGGATTGTCGAACTGCTGCGGGATCCAGGCGTTCGGCGTCTCCTTCGCCAATTCCTCGGCCCTCCGGATCGCTCCCTTCATGCCGTCCGCGCCGGGCGTTAAAATGAGCTTTGCCCCCAGCATCGCCAGCAATGTCCGACGTTCCACCGACATGGTCTCGGGCATCGTCAGGATCAGCTTGTAGCCCCTCGCCGCCGCCACGAAGGCGAGCGCAATGCCCGTGTTCCCCGACGTCGGCTCGATGATCGTGGTCTCCGGCTTCAGCACACCGCGGCGCTCCGCGTCGTCGATCATCGCCATGCCGATGCGGTCCTTCACGCTGCCGAGCGGATTGAAAAATTCACACTTCAGGAGGATGGACGTCGAGGGATCCACTCCCATTGAGGCCGGAATGCGATTGAGACGAACCAGGGGCGTGTTCCCCACGGTTTCGACGATGTTGTTGTAAATGCGACCCATAGTGCGTGGACAAGTTGGCGCTGAGAACGCGAGTTGAGTGGGGTGATCCTTGCTCCCCGTAAAAAACGCGGCAAGGGCGGAATCGGTTCCCTTACTCCCCGAATTCGAGAATCCCGAAACGTTCAGGAACGTGGAAGGACCCCTGGAGCGTCGGGCGCCACGCCAGGAAGGCATTGTTCGAATAATCGCACCGGTACAAATTGATCCGCCACCGGGTTCCCGAGGTTGGAGCCTCCCCGGCCAGCGCCGAGAGGGGGATCGACATACGAGCCGACCACACCTTCTTCGTCTCGTCCACCGACGCGGCCGCCGTCATGCCGCTGTCCCATTCAAAGTCCCGCTTCGGCAGATCCAGGGTGAGGTCGAGTTTCATCCCGTTCGGTGCGACCTGAAATTCCATATAGCGTTTCACGTTTTCCAGGTCACTCCCGATGAACGCCTCCACCACATCCCGCTCCCACAAACCAATGCGCTCCTTGGACTCCGGCGGTTCGAACGTCGTCAACTCCGTGTACGGGGCCCGGAACGCCAGATGGAGGTGCGTCGGAGACCACAAGGCCCGGACCTCCGTCGAAAGATCCGCACGCACGCGACCGTCGCTCCCCGTTTGTTCGATCCGAACGGGATGCGCCCGCGACCAGGCGGCCCCGGCCCCGGCTGGCGCCCGTTTCAAAACCGCCGACTCGGCTTCCGTGATC
>JBBQIU010000655.1:0-2954 GCA_038325245.1 Verrucomicrobiota bacterium | reverse complement strand
TGGGGAGACGCCGGTGAACGTTGCCTCGGCGCCGTTGAAAAGGAGGTGGGTTGTGCCGGAAAGATTCTGGCCGTCGACGGTGATGAGGTCCCCGCTCTTGCCGGAGCCCGGGGTGAAGGACGTGATTCGGGCGGGGAGATGAAAGAGGTTGCTGGTGGTGTAGGTGCCGTTGGTGGTCACGAGTCGGATTGGTCCCGTGGTGGCGCTGCTGGGGACGGTGGCTGTGACCCGGGTTGAGGATTGAAACGTGAACGTGGAGGGGGTGCCGTTGAATTCGACGGCGGTGACGCCGTGGAACCCACCGCCTTCGATGACGACGTTGGTGCCTGCGGAACCGGCGGAAGGCAGGAATTGGATGATTCGGGGGCGGACGATGAAGGCGTTGGCAGTGGCGATGGCGCCGGCGGGGGTGGTGATCTGGATTCGGGCGTTGACCGCGTTGGTGGGGACGCGGGCGACGAGGTTTGACGGGGAGACGACGGAGAAGTCGGCGCGTTCGAGACCGAATTCCACTCGAAGGGCGGAACCGAGGTTGGCGCCGCGAATCTCGATGGCATCGCCTGGCACGCCATTGGTTGGGGCGACGCTGGAGATGAGGGCAGCGACGTGGAAGGGCAGGAATGTGGAAGTGCCGCCGGCTTCGTTGGCGAGTGTCAGGGGGCCGGTGGTGGCATTGACGGGCACCTGGGTGATGAGCTGATTGATGCCGGCGAGTTCGAAGAGGGCGGGTTGGCCGTTGAAAAGGACGCTCGTGATGTTGCCGCGGCTGCCGAACTGGCCGGTGCCGAAGTTGACTCCGGAGACGGTGACGAGGGCGCCCGGGGCGCCGCTGAGAGGCGTGAACTCGTCAATGCGGGGAGTGGTGACAAAGAGCTGGAGACTGGAGGCGGCGCCGGCGCCACTGGTGAAGATGGAGATCTGGCCGGTCAGGGCGTTGGGCGGAACAACGGCCCGGACGCTGTTGGCGCTGCGGGAGAGGATCGTGCCGGAGGCTTCGGTGGAACCGAAATAGACGAACATGGCGGTTTGCAAACTTGTGCCGGACACAGTGACCTCCGTGCCCGGTCCGCCTCGGTCCGGAGCGAAGCCGCTGATTGTGGCTGCCCTGGCTGACAGGGTCATGGCCAGGAATGCCATCGACAGAATACCGAACACCCGAATCCTCTGAGACATCATAAAGAGCTGCACATTGCCACCACCCTGCCCATCGCGCCATCCCCCGCTTTCGGGGACTTGCGTCTGACGGCGCTCCTTCATCGTCCGCGGGCCGAACGAAGGTTGGGTCGATTTGCACGCTGGCTTTGACACGAGCGCTATTACCGGCATTTTCACGCGGTCCATCACCAGCCATGAATCATCGCATCGCTCTCACCCTGGCCTTGTCGGCAGCCTGTGTTTTCCAAGTCGGACGTGCCGTCGGGCAGGATTGGCCCCAATGGCGGGGCCCGGCCCATAACGGGACGGCGCCGGATGCGAAGGGGCTTCCCACGCGTTTCAGCAAGTCCGAAGGCTTGGCGTGGTCGGTGAAGCTCCCGGGCGAGGGGGCTTCGACGCCCGTCGTGGCCGGAGACCGGGTGTTCGTCACGTCGGCGGACGCGGCGAGCCGGGAGTTGCTGGTGTTCGCGTTTGACCGGAAGACCGGCAAGGAGCTGTGGCGTCACAAGGTTGCAGACGGGGATCGAAAGGACGACCGCAGCAACTTTGCCGCGCCGTCGCCGGTGACGGATGGGCAGCACGTCTGGTTTTTCTTCGGGCAAGGGGATCTGTTGGCCTACACGGTCGAAGGGAAGGAAGTCTGGCGGCGGAACATCCAGAAGGACCACGGGGCCTTCGCCTTTGGCTGGACCTTCTCGTCGACGCCGCTGCTGTTCGACGGCCGACTCTATCTCCAGGTCTTGCAGCGAGATGTGCCGGTGCAGGGGCGCGGTCGGACCGACGGGCCGATCGAGTCGTACCTGCTGGCGATGGACCCAAAGACGGGCAAGGACTTGTGGCGCCACGTGCGGCCCTCCGAAGCGATCGTGGAATCCCTGGAAGCGTTCACGTCGCCGGTGCCCTATACCCACCAGGGACGGACGGAACTTCTGGTGAGCGGGGGGGATTGCATCACCGGCCACGATCCGGTGACCGGCAGGGAATTCTGGCGCTGGGGCACCTGGAATACACGGAAGGACCCATACTGGCGCCTCGTTCCGTCGCCGGCGGCCGGAGCGGGTATCATACTGGCCTGCGCTCCGAAAAAGGATCCGATCTACGCGGTCAAGGCGGGACAAACCGGAACGCTTCCGCAGGAGGGATTCGTTTGGAAAAGCGCCGTGAGGGAATTGTCGTCGGATGTGTCGACCCCCTTGTTTTACGAAGGGAAATTCTACGTGCAGAACAGCGACCTTCGCCTGTTGTTCTGCGTGGAACCGGCGACGGGCAAAATTCTCTGGCAGGGCGAACTGCCTGGGCGGACGAAGTACGAGGCTTCGCCGACGGCCGGCGACGGAAAAATTTACACCGTCAACATGGCGGGGGACGTCGTGGTGTTGGGAGCGGGGGATCGGTTCGAGGTCCTGCACACAACACCGATGGGGGACGAAGGCGACCGTGAAGTGCGAGCGTCGATTTCGATCGCGCACGGTCAGTTGTTCATTCGCACAGGCCGTTCTCTGCACGCCGTGGCCGCGAAGTGAGGGGGAACGCGCTGGGTTAGGGCTGCGATGGCGATGGCGATGGCGTTGGTGGCAGTACGAAAACATCGCCGGGCGCGATCTGGCAGCGGACGGTGGCGCCGACGGAGCGCAGGGATTCCGGGTTTTGTTCGAAGGCCTTGAGGCAGTCTCCGTGGGGCAGCTTGAGGCGGTACTGTTCCGTTTCGCCGAGGTAGGTGACCTGTTCGATTTCGGCTTCGATCACGTTCGTGGAGCCGTCGGGTCGAAAGCGGATGGATTCGGGGCGGAACCCAACGT
>JBBQIU010000654.1:0-2958 GCA_038325245.1 Verrucomicrobiota bacterium | reverse complement strand
GGGGCCGCGTGCCATTGGGGTGGTCCCGCCGCCTTCGCGGAAATCATTTCGGCCCTCCACGGCATTCTCTTTTCCACCCGCGACCGTGACTGGTTCGACGCCTTCAATTTCGTCAATGATGCCGGCCATGCCGAGAACGGGATTTACGCGCTCCGCGCCAATCTGGGCTTCGACGGACTCACCCTGGACGATCTGCGGCATTTCCGCTCCATCCAATCCAAGCTCACCGGCCACGGGGAATCGCACCTAAATCCCGAGGGGGTCCTTCTCTCCAACGGACCGCTCAGCTCGGCCGTCGGTCAGGCCCAGGGGCTCGCCATGGCGGATAAGTCCGCCGGCCGCGACCGGGTCACCCTTCTCGTCGTCTCGGACGGAGCCTCCATGGAGGGCGAGGCGAAGGAGGGATTCGCCGCCATTCCCGGCCTCGCGCTCAAAGGACGCGTCAACCCGTTCGTGCTGGTCGTCTCCGACAACGACACCAAGTTGTCCGGTCGGATCACGAAGGACGCATTCTCGATGCAACCCACGTTCGAAGCCATGGAGATTCTTGGCTGGAACGTGACTCGTGTTCCCAACGGACACGATCTCCAGGCTGTCTTCCTTGCCATCGAAAAAGCCGTCGCCGACGCACGGGCCAATCCTGCGAAGCCGGTATTCCTCTGGGTGAAGACGATCAAGGGCTACGGCATCCAGGCGACCCAGGATAACAGCGCCGGCGGTCACGGCTTCCCCCTGGCCAATGGCGAGAAAATCCCCGCCTGGATCTCCGAGCTCTATTCGGGTGACAACGCCCCAAAGCCGCTCATCGATTGGGCCGCCAGCCTGCGCGCGGAGTGGGAGAGAAAGGAGGCTGAGAAGAAGGCCAAGGCAGCAGCAGAAGTCACCGCCACCGCCACCGCCACCGCCAAGCCAGGCCCCAAGGACAAGGTTCAGGCGGGCCTCGCCAAGGCGGCCATCCGCGCCGCCGTCGATGGTTATCCAGTCTTCTCGATCAGTTCGGACGTCCAGGGTTCAACCGGCATCAGCCCGTTCCAGAAGACGTTCCCGGACCGCTTCGTCGAAGTCGGAATCGCCGAGGCGAACATGATCAGCGTCGGCGCCGGCTACTCGAAATCGGGCTTCATTGCCATCGTCGACACCTTCGGCCAATTCGGCGTCACCAAGGGCAACCTCCCCCTCACCATGGCCGCCCTCTCCCAGGCGCCGGTCATCGCCCTGTTCTCCCATGTCGGATTCCAGGACGCCGCCGACGGCGCCAGCCACCAGGCCACGACTTACTTCGCAGCGGTCAGCGCGATTCCCCACACCGTCGTCATCGCCCCGAGTTGCAGCGACGAGGCCGAGGCCCTGATGTACGAGGCGATTCGCCGGCAGGCCAACGACCGCAAAGCCGGACGCGACGGTGAGACTTATATCTTCTTCGTTGGCCGTGAGAATTACCCGCTCGCGTGGGTCGAGGGAGCGACCTACCCCTGGGGCAAGGCACAGGTGCTCCGCGAGGGCGCGGACGTCGTCCTCGTCGGCACGGGGGTCCTTCTGAACAAGGCACTCGAGGCCGCCAAGTCGCTCGAGTCCCTCGGCATCCAGGCAGCCGTCCTCAACAATCCCTTTGTGAACCGGCCGGACGTCGAAACCATCGGTCCAATCGTGAAGCGTTGCGACGGCCGGTTGGTCACCATTGAGGATCATCAGGTCGTCGGCGGCATGGGGGCTCAACTCTCCCACGCCCTCAGCATTGCCGGCGTTCCCCACCAGCTTCGCACCCTGGGGATTTCGGGCGAATTCGGTCAAAGCGCCTATCTCGCCGAGCAGCTTTACCAGAAGCACGGGCTCACCGGCCCCAAAATGGCGGAGGCCGCCGAGGCATTGGTCCGTGGCTGATTCAACGATCCCGCCACGGTCTCGTCAGAGGAACTTCAGATGGGACGTCGGTTCCGACTCGTCCCAGTTGCGCGGGCGCTTGCTGTTGATGGAACCGACGTCCTTGATGGAAACCTGGTTGCCCCGCGCCCGCGCATTCTTCACGGCAAGTTCCGAAGGCTTCGCCGTCTGCTGGCTCACCTTCTGGTGCGGAGCCGGCTTGTACTTGATGTAGACCTTTTCCGGCGTGTCCTCCTCGAAGAAGAGCACCTTCGCCTTGGGTTCGGGACAAAGCTGATACTCTTTGTCGAGGATCGTGCCCCCGAAGGTGAATCGCTTCATCCATGTGGCCTCCCTTGTGCTATAGGCCAGCGTGTAAATCCGGTCCCGGTCCGGCGGACCGCAATGGATCAGGTCCTGACCCACGAACAGTTTCTCCGGCAGTTCAACCACCTTGTAACGGCCGTCCTTGAACACCATCAGGAGCTTGTCGAATTTCGAACACATGCTGGTGAACTCGTCGCCGCCGACCTTGTGGCCGATGTAACCGCTCTCACGGTCATACGTCACCTTGAAGGTCTTGAAGGCGACATCCTTCGCCTCGACCTCGTCAAAGCGTCCTGCGCGTGTCATCCGCGGAAACTCCGGCCCGTACTTCGCGATCAACGCCTTCAGTCGCGCGATCGCATGGGCCTTGACGTTCTTCAGATGCTTCAACGTCTGGGTCAGGTCGCCCTGGATCTTTTCCATCTCGTCCCTGTGCTTCTGGATGTCGAACAGGGAAATCCGGCGGATGGGAACCCGGAGCAGCATCTCCACATCCTCATCGGTCAGGTCCCGCCGCATCTGCTTCCGCAGCGACGTGAATCCTTCATGGACTTCCCGGTTCACCGCCTCCGCCGTCTTCGCCGTCTCGATGCGCTTGTAGATCCGATTCTCGACGAACAATTGCACCAGCGTTTTTTGATGCAGTTCCAGTTCGAGCTTGTCGCGTTTCAGCTCGAGCTCCCGGCGCAAGAGATCCACGAGCTGTTCCGTATTCGCCCGGAGCACCTCGGAAACCGTCATCTCCACCGGGCGGTTGTCCCGGATCACGAT
>JBBQIU010000653.1:0-2959 GCA_038325245.1 Verrucomicrobiota bacterium | reverse complement strand
ATGATCGTGCGGCCCGTGGATATCGACCAGCCACTCGCCCAGGTCCGAGAGAACCTGAAGCGACGTCGGCGATCCATTGATGAACTGACGATTCGCGCCGGCCGACGTGAACACGCGTTTCAGGATCAGTTCCCCCGCCTCGCATGGCTCCAGCCCGTTGTCCGCCAGGAAATGCTCCAGGGGCGCCCGCAGACGGTTCACGTCCAACACGCCCTCCACCGAACAACTCTCCGCCCCCGACCGCAGCAGGGTCCGGTCTGCCCGCTGCCCCAGCAAAAGGCTCAGCGCGCCGATCAGGATCGATTTTCCGGCCCCGGTCTCGCCGGTGATGGCATTGAAGCCCGGCTCGAGTTCGAGGTTCAACTCGGCCACCAGAGCGAGGTTCTTGATGCGCAGATGCGTGAGCATGGCGGCAGCGTCGGACGCACTCTCGCGGGCCCCGACCCGCCCGGGAAGCGGCAAAACGCAATCGAGGCTCTCCCCATCAATCCCGGACTTCCTATCCCCCGCCGTGGACGTTCCGGGCGGGAAATGGCAGGTTCCGCGGGATGTCGTTCGCGCTCACGTTCCTGGGGTCCGGAACCTCCGTCGGTGTCCCCGTGATCGGGTTCGACCATTCCCCGGAATTTCTCGCCAATCCGCGCAACCATCGCACCCGCGCCGCAATCTACGTCGCGACGCCCCACGTCAAGCTCGTCGTCGACACCGGCCCCGATTTCCGCCTCCAAATGCTCCGCGAGGGCATCCGCTGGCTGGACGCCGTGATCATCACCCATTCCCACGCCGACCACATCATGGGCATGGACGACCTCCGGCGGTTCTGTGACCTCCGCGCGGGAAAGATTCCCCTCTACGGTTCACCCGAGACGCTCCATGCCGTCCGCCGCGTCTTCGCCTACGCGTTCGAGGGCCACCCTCCCCGTGGTTACTTCGCCCCCGACCCCCGTGAGATCTCCGGCGCCTTCCAACTCGGCGATCTCCGCGTCACCCCTTTCGATCTCCCCCACGGTCGCATCCGGACCACCGGACTTCTCTTCGAACAGGAAGGCCACAACCGACTGGCGTACCTCAGCGATTGCCGGGAGATCCCCGACGAGGTTCTCGAACGGATACGCGGCGTCGAAGTCGTCGTTCTCGACGCCCTCCGTCGCGCGCCCCATCCCACGCACATGTGCCTCGACGAAGCCCTGACCGCCGCGCGTCGCATCCGCGCCGGACAGACCTACCTTACCCATCTCACCCATGACTATGACCACGATCGTGACGAGGCGGAATTGCCCCAGGGAGTACGGTTCGCCTACGACGGTCTGAAGGTTGAATTCGCACCATGAAAAACCCCATTTCCCCCGCACCGGCTCGCTCCATGAACTGTTGGAAAACGTTTCTCGCCTGGGTCGGCTTCCTCACCCTCTTCCTCCAACTCCCTGCGTTTGCCGCGGACACGGCCGATGCCGCCGCCCCGGCCGCCGCCCCGGTTTACGACGCCACGGACCGCGGCAAGACCGTGGCCGTGATCTACAACACCGCAGTCAAGGCCTCGAAGGAGGTCGCGGAGTATTATGCCCGCCGCCGCGGTGTCCCCGACAACCAGTTGATCGGGCTCAAACTCCCAACCTCCGAAGTCATCAGCCGCTCCGCGTACGAGAAGAAACTGGAACAACCGCTCGTCGATGCCCTGATCGACCGCGACCTCATTACCGTCCGTGACCAGATCCGGCCGGCCACGGAAACCGCTCCGGGTCGTGTGCTGCGGATCATCTCCCACGCCAGGGTCCGGCACCTGGTTGTCTGCTATGGAGTTCCCGTCCGCACGACCAACGACATCGCGACGATTGAACCCGAAGCCAGGCAGATGCAGGAACCCCTGCGCCGGGCCAATGCGGCCGTCGACGCCGAATTGACGGCACTCCCGCTTTTCCTTGTCGGACAACCCCGGACCGGACCGCTCGGGAATCCAGCGTACGGAACCACCAACCGCGCGGCGCTTCAGCCGACTTCTGGCCTATTCGTTGTCGGCCGCCTCGACGGTCCCACCCCGGACATGGCCCGTGCCCTCGTCGACCGTGCGCTTGAAGCCGAGGAGTTCGGACTCTGGGGACGGGGATACTTCGATATCCGCTCCACGCCCTCGGAGGCCTACAAGCCGGGAGACCAATGGATCTCCAATGCCTGGGTAGTGACCAGCCGGTATGGCTACGACACCCATCTGGACACCCAACCGGCCACGCTGCCGGAGGGTTTTCCGCTCAGCCACGTTGCCTTTTACGCCGGCTGGTACGAAGGCCACGTCAACGGCCCGTTCGCGCTCCCACAGGTGGAGTTCATGCCGGGCGCCGTTGCGTATCACCTCCACTCCTACAGTGCCGGTTCCATTCGATCCACCAACCGCAACTGGGTCGGACCCCTGATCGCCAAAGGCGTCACCGCCACCATGGGCTGCGTCTCCGAGCCCTACCTCGACGGCACCCCCGAAATCAGCATCTGCCTCGCCCGCCTGATGTATTCCGGTTTCACCTGGGGCGAAGCCGCCCTCGCCTCGCAGCGGATGCTCTCCTGGCAAACCACGGTCATCGGCGACCCGCTGTACCATCCGTTCCGGATGAACGCGCTCGAACGCCTCAAGGACCTCGCGACACGAGGTCAGGGACGCGTCGATTGGCCAATGATCGTCCTCTACAACCGCCGCCTCGAACTTACCCGGAATCTCAGCGAAACCCTCCAGGCCATTGAGGACGAACCGCGCGCCAAATTCTCCGCCATCCTTCGAGAAAAAATCGCCGATTATCAGCGCTCGGCCGGTCTCCACGAGAAGGCCGCCTTTTCCTATCGCGACGCCGCGGGCCTTCGTCCCAGCCCCCAGCAACGCAAACGCCTCGTCTGGAATTGCGCCGAATCCTTCGAAGCCGCCAAACGACCCGAGGACGCCTACGACGCTTATGTGCAGTTTCACCAGGAGGTC
>JBBQIU010000652.1:0-2970 GCA_038325245.1 Verrucomicrobiota bacterium | reverse complement strand
TTCCCCAACCCGATGCCATGCCGGCCTCGCTCATACAGGTGCAGGTCGAAAGGCACCCGGTTTCGCCGAAGCGCCTGGGCAAACAGCAGCGAATTCTCCACCGGCACCGCCGAATCCTCCACCGTGTGCCAGAGAAACGTCGGGGGCGTGTTCGTCGTCACTTGCAGCTCATTGGAAAGCAGGGCGACCAGCTCCGGCGACGGCGTCGGCCCCAGCAGATTCGCCTTCGATCCGGCGTGGGTGAACTCCCCCAGCGTGATCACGGGATAGCAAAGGATGCCCAGATCCGGACGCGAACTTTGCCGCTCCACGGGGTCCGGATCCTCCGCCTGCCCCATCGTGAAATGCGTGAGAAGCGTGGAGGCGAGATGCCCTCCGGCCGACGACCCCATGATTCCCACCCGTTGCGGGTCCAGTTTCCAGGTTCCGGCCTGCGAACGAACCCAGCGCACCGCCCGGGCCGCGTCCTCGAGCATCCTTGGATGCCGGTAACCGGCGCTGCCCAGCCGGTACTTCAAGACGAACGCACTGATCCCCAGCTCGTTCAACCAGACCGCGTACCCTTGTCCCTCATGCGGGGCCAATCCCCCATAGCCTCCCCCCGGACAAACCACGATTGAGGCCCCCGTCGCCTTGTCCGGCGCCGCCAGGTAGGGCGCCACCGTGGGCTTGTCCCGCTCGGCGTCCCCCAAGGCGCCCGGGGCCCCGTCCGGCCAAAGAAGAACCGGTTCCAAGACGTCGCCTCGCAACGTGCCCGTCGCCAACAAACTGACGGCCATCAGGGAGAAGAATGATTTCATGGGTGGACTGACGCGAAGCCTATCCGACGCCCCAGCCGGCGTGCGAGTCGCTTGTCGACATTCCGACGCGTCGGCGCCTCCGTCCAGGACGCGCCCTTCCATACGAATAATCGATTGCGGAGGAAGGGGATGATGGATTCCCCGGAGTACGCCTCGCCCGTTTTTTCGCCCTTCGGGGCGATGGGTGGACCTGGGAAGCCGATCCCGTCCTTCCAAGTCTCTGCGTTCCCTGCGTTCTTTGAGGCAAATCCCTCCCCGTCCGGCGCTCATGTCCGTCGCACTCACGTGGGCCTGGAGGCCTGCCCGTTTGGACTTAGACCACAGGGAACGCAGAGAAGGAACCTGGTTTTCCCCAAACACCTTCAGGTTCTGGACCTCTGATTCTCGAAGGGCGCGTCCTGCCCTCCGCCCCTTTCTGAGATTTCGCGCTTGCGTCCGGCCGACTACTCGCGTAATCGGGAGGCACCCCCAATTCCCCCGCCCGACATGAAGAAGGTTCCCCGCATTTCCGAGACTGAGTGGCAGATCATGAAGATTGTCTGGGCTCGCGAGCAGTGCACCGCGAATGAGATCCTTGAGGCGCTCAACGCCCAGGAACACTGGCATCCCAAAACGGCCCGGACCTTGATCGGCCGGCTCGTTAAGAAGCGCGCCCTGCTCTACAAGGAGGACGGTCGGGCGTACGTCTACCGCCCAGGCATCCGCGAGGATGAGGCCATCGCGTATTACAGCCAGTCCTTCCTCCAGCGCGTTTTCGACGGATCTCTCGCGCCCATGCTGGCCCACTTCGTGCAAAGCCAACGCTTGTCGCCCGGCGATCTGAAACAGCTGCGCGACGTGCTCGACGGCCGCGATTGACGCATGGAGCCGCTCGCCGAATCCGCGGGCTGGTTGTTCGGATGGCTCCTGCGCAATTCCGCTCATGCCGCCATCCTCGCCTTGGTCGTCTGGACCCTCGAAAAAACCGTCCTGCGCCGACTCTCCCCTCGCTGGCGTTACGGGCTCTGGCTGCTGGTCTTCGCCCGACTCCTGCTCCCCATCGCTCCCGGGAGCGCCTTCAGCCTGTTCAATCTGGTCGAACTGGCTCCCGGTGGCATCGCCCAGGTGACGCTCCAGGTGCTCGGTCTGCCCGCTCCCATGCCGGTTCTCCTCACGGAGACGCCGCATCCCCTGGTCGACACCCCTTCCTGGTTCCTCGCGGCACTCGCTCTGTGGCTCCCAGGCGCCGCCGCTCTCGGCGTCCTTCTCTATCGCGAACACTCCCGCCTGAAACACGCCCTCCAACACACGACGCCCGTCACGGATTCGTACATTCTCGACGTCCTTCACCAGAGCAAGGCGGTCATGCGCGTCCGCGGACCCGTCCTGCTCGTGGAGGGCGATCATGTCACTTCCCCCGCGATCTGCGGCTGGCGTCGGCCACGGCTCCTCCTGCCGACAGGCCTCCTCGAGCGTCTCACCACCGACGAAATCCGCTTCCTCTTCCTGCATGAACTCGCGCACGTCAAACGCGCGGACCTCGCGCTGAACTGGCTTCTCGCCGGCGTTCAGATCCTTCATTGGTTCAACCCCGCCGTCTGGCTCGCCCTCCGCCGATTGGTCTCCGTGCGCGAGGAGGTCTGCGACGAATTCGTGCTCCGCAATTGCTTCGCCGGCGCCTCCCGCGAATACGGCCTCACCCTCCTCCACCTTCTCGAGGAATGCGCGCCCAGGCGCCTCATGCCCGCCCTGGCTGGGATTCTCGACGACGTGCGAACACTTCGTCAGCGAATGCGCTGTATCCGCGCCTTCGGCACCCCCGAGACCCACCCCTGGCTGCCCGCAGGAATCACTCTCGCCATCGCCATCGCCGGCCTGACGGAAAACAAGACTCACCACATCCTTTTCGCCTCAGTCTCCGCCCCGACGATGGCCGAACTGGAAGCCGCCGCCCGCCCCACGCCTCGTCCCCGTGGGAAACCCTCCCGCCCCAGGCCGACTCCCCGCCCGACCGTCGAACTCGAAACCCCCGACCCAGGCGCCACCAGCAGGCTTCGGTCCTTCTCCGTCGCCTTCCGCCAGGCCATCGGCGAAGCATTCGGCACGCCGGAAAAACCCGCCCGCGCCTCCCATTCCATGGCAGGCAAGAACGCCGCGACATCAAGTCATTCCTTCGTCTCTGGCTCCGGAG
>JBBQIU010000651.1:0-2974 GCA_038325245.1 Verrucomicrobiota bacterium | reverse complement strand
CAGTGGCTATCTGATCCAGGGCCCGCAGGAGATCATGGTCCGCAACCTGGGCATGACCACCGATCTCGACGAACTGGCCGATACCGTGATCCGGAGCGTCGGTGATCGCCCGATCCTCATCCGGGACGTGGCGTCCGTCGTTCACGACGTTCAACCCATGCGCGGCGACGCGGGGGTGAATGGTTCGCCGGGTGTGATCCTGAGCGTGGATAAGGCGCCCGGCTTCGACACCCTGAAACTGACGGCGGCGATTGAGGTCGCCCTGACGGAACTTCAACCGACGCTGCCCGCCGGAGTGGAGGCGGTGTTGTTGTTCAGGCAGGGAGATTTCATCCAGCACGCGATGGGAAACCTGCGCGAGGCGATCCGCGACGGCGCCCTCTTGGTGACGCTGGTGTTGCTCGTCTTCCTGTTCAACGTGCGCACGACGTTCATCACCCTGATGGCGATGCCGCTGTCGTTTGCCGTGACCTTCCTGGTGTTCCGAATGGCGGACGTCAGCGTGAACTCAATGACGCTCGGAGGGTTGGCGGTCGCCATCGGCATGGTCGTCGACGACGCCATCATCGACGTTGAAAACGTGTTCCGCCGGCTGCGCGAGAATGTTTCCCGCGCCGCGCCAGAACCGCGGCTGAAGGTCATCGCCGTCGCGTCGGGCGAGGTTCGGAACTCGATTCTGTACGCCACGATCCTGGTTATTCTCGTGTTCGTGCCGTTGTTGGGTTTGGGAGGAATCGAGGGGCGGCTTTTCGCGCCCATCGCGATTGCGACGATCACGAGCATGGCGGCGTCGTTCGTGGTGTCGCTGACGGTGATCCCGGTGCTTTGCTCGCTGCTTTTGTTTCCCAAGGCGAACGCGGACGGACGGACTGGGGATGGGCCGTTGGTGCGATTTCTGAAGGGCCTTCTCCGAAGGACATGGCTGCGCCTTGCGTTGGATCAACCCTTCGTATTGCTGGGGTTGGTGGTGATTCCCGTCGCGGCGGCGGTGGCGCTGGTGCCGCAGTTGGGCAGGGAGTTCCTCCCCGCTTTCAATGAGGGAAGCGCCACTATCTCACTGGCGACCGCGCCGGGGACCTCCCTGAACCAGGCCAACGAGATCGGCGAGATCGGCGTGCGGTTGCTCCAATCCATCCCCGAGGTGCGGAGCGTGGGTCGGCGCGCTGGCCGGGCGGAGCGGGATGACCACGTGGTACCGGTGTCGGTGAACGAGTTTGACGTGGAGTTCCATGAAGGCGGCCGGACGCGGGAGGCGGTGTTTGCGGAGATCCGTGAACAATTGGGAACGATCCCGGGAACCTTCCTGAACATTGGGCAGCCCATCGGCCATCGCCTGGCTCACATGTTGAGCGGTGTTTCCGCGCGGATTGCAGTGAAGGTCTTCGGTCCCGACCTGGAGGAACTGCGAAGGGTAGGGAGTCAGATCGAGGCGATCGCCCGGGGTGTGCCCGGGCTTACGGATGTGGCGTTGGAACGTCAGATCCCGATCCCGCAACTCCGCATCGAAGTCGATCGGGAGCGGGCTCGGGCGTACGGTATCCAGCCGGGCGTGCTGAATGAGCAACTCTCGGCGCTGCTCGGGGGGCGGACCGTGACGCAGTTGCGTGAGGGTCAGCGCACCATCGACCTGGTGTTGCGTCTGCCGGAGACATGGCGCGACTCGATGGAGAAGCTCATGGAACTGCCGATCGAAACCGGGATCGGCCACATCGTTCCACTTCGATTGGTGGCTCAGGTGCGGGAGGCTAAAGGGCCCAACGTCGTGCACCGCGAGAACGCCATCCGTCGAACGGTCGTGAGCGCCAACACACAGGAGCGGGATCTGGAGTCATTGGTGGTGCGGTTGCAGGAGGAGGTGCGGCGCCGGGTGACGTTGCCGGAGGGTTATTTCCTGAGCTACGAAGGCGAGTTCAAGGCCCAGCAGGAGGCTTCGCAGCGGATCGCGTGGTTGAGCGCCGTGATCCTGGCGGTCATTGGGTTGCTTCTCTACGGGTACTTCCGGACGGCGGTGTTCGCGTTGCAGGTTCTGTGCGACATCCCGCTGGCGTTGGTGGGGGGGGTGTTCCTGACGTGGCTGCTGGTCCAAAACATCTCGATCGCGACGTGGGTGGGCTTCATCGCCGTGGGAGGCGTCGCGGCGCGCAACAGCATCATGTTGCTGTCGCATTACCTGCATCTCATGCGGCACGAGGGGATGCCCTTCGGCCGGAAATTGGTGGAACGTGGAACCCTGGAACGATTAGTCCCGGTTCTCATGACCGCCCTGAGCGCCGGGATCGCCCTGATTCCGCTGGCCCTGGCGGCCCATGAGCCGGGCAAGGAGATCCTGCATCCCGTCGCCGTCGTGATTGTGGGCGGCTTGGTGACATCGACTCTGCTGGGGTTGGGTGTCACGCCGGCGGTCTTTTACGCCTTCGGACGCCGCGCGGCGGCGACGGCGGTGCAGCACGGCGCGCCGGCCGCGGGGTAAGGGGGAAATGGGATGCATCCTGCGGCACGCCTAGGGGACGCCTCGGGGATTGCATCCGGGCCTGAGGCCAACGGATGATCGCCGGATTACGTGGCGAGGATTTTAGGCATATCCGCGTTTTACCACGACAGCGCCGCGGCGTTGGTCGTGGATGGTTGCATTGTGGCGGCCGCTCAGGAGGAACGGTTCACCCGCAAGAAGCACGATCCCCGGTTTCCGAGGCTGGCGATCGAATCGTGCCTGAAGGCGGGCGGGTTGCGGGCGGAGGATCTGGATTACGTCGCGTTCTATGAGAAGCCGCTGGTGAAGTTCGAGCGCCTGCTGGAGACGTACCTGGCCTACGTTCCAAAGGGCTTTCCGAGCTTCCGGATGGCGATCCCGGTCTGGATGCGCGAGAAGCTGCACATGAAGCGGACGATCCTGTCCGAGCTTCAGGGGGCGAAGAAGTCCAGGCTGGTCTTCACAGACCACCATGAGAGCCATGCGGCAAGTGCGTTCTTTCCC
>JBBQIU010000650.1:0-2976 GCA_038325245.1 Verrucomicrobiota bacterium | reverse complement strand
CGAAACCACCCGAAGGGTTGTGTTGGCGGGATCGACGTCGTTGGCGAGGAGGGTGGCGACGGGGATTTTGAGCGGCTTTCCGGGCTGGCCTTCGACGATGTCTTCGACCGCGGTGGGCACGCTGGAATCGAGGGTGAGCGTGACGTCGGCCATTGAGGGTTCGAAAAGTGGGTGGGGTGCGCCAACGGCGGGGAAGGGGACGGGGGGTTGGACGGTCTGAGCGAAGTAGGCCGTGGCGGTGTAGGTGCCTTCCGGAAGTCCAACGTTCCCGAGGGCGGCACGACCGTTGAAGTCGGTGATCGAAGCGAAGACCCGGTCGCCGCCTGGACCGCTGACGACGAAGAAGACGGTTTGTTCCGCGAGAATGCGTCCGGTGCCGTCGGCCAAGGTTGCCCAGAGGGTGTCGATGGCGTCGGGTCGGGCGACGGCGGGTGACGGATCGAGGGAAAGGGTCGTGGAACTTCGGGACACTTGAAAGGAGGCGGAGTCGTGGGAAGGGGCGAGCGTGCGTGAGCCGAGCCAGCGTGCGCTCAGTTCGATGGGGAACGTGGAGGGGTCGAGGAGCAGGTTAATCTGGATCCGGGCGATGCCATCGGGGCCGGTCAGCGCTCGCGACTGGAGGCCACCGAGGTGGAAGCTCAGGGGTTGGTCGGGGATGGGTTGGCCACCGGAGGTGAGGAGGCGTGCCCGGAGTGTGATCCGCTCGCCGTAAGCGCCATTGGAGGGCGGCGAAATCAATTCGACGGAGGTGGGGGCAGCCGGCGTGGTGGGCGGGGCGGTTTGATTGGGAATGAAGTACGCTCCGAGGTTGGCTGACAATGCCACGAGGCCAACGCCGTTGACGGATTGGGCGACGAACCGGAGGTCCTCGGGCGGACCGCCGCCAATGGGGATTGAACCCTCCCAGAGGCGGGAATCGGTGGCGTGCTGCTGGAGGTCAAGGGACGTCCAGATGCCCTGGCGAGGGCCCGCCACGGCGGTGTAGGTGACCCAGGTCTCCTGAATACCGGCGGCGGGATTGCCGACAACCTGAACGCGGAACCGAATCAAACCAGCCTCGCTCCAGGACTGAACGTTGGCGATCTGCGGTGGAGCGGAAAGGGCGGGTTGTACGGCGGTGTCGGGTATGCCGTCGTTGTCGAAATCCTCCGTGTAGATGCCCACTTCGGCGGAGTAAAAAAGCCGGAAGTCGATGCGGCTGAAGGTGCGGAGATTGCCCAGTTCGCTGGCTGGATAGGATTGGAACTGCGCGGGCGTGACCATCAGGCGGGTGGCGCCGTGGGTGTCGTCACACAGGATTCCGAAATAATTCGCGCGCCAGAACTTCGGGGGGAAGAGCACGTCGGAGAGGAAGGCGGGATGCACGCCCCGGATTTCGGTGGTGGCGGCACTGGTGAGCGGGATGACGTTCAGTTCGTCGGAATACAGTCCGCCTCGGAATCCAATGCCGCGCATGGGGAGATTCGGGACTTGAACGTTGCGGATCTCCAGGGGGAGGACGGGCTCTGCCGGGTGGGCGACGATGCCATCCGACCCCGTGTACCACTTCGCGATGATCGGCTCGCCGGGATTGGGAAGCGTCAGGTCGCGCTCCGCATTGTTCATGGCCAGCGTATGAGGCGTCAGTTGGGGGGTGACGGTGACGTTGGCGAAACGGAGGTTCAGGACGCTGCCTGGCGCCTGCGCATAGCCCGAGGTGGACGCGACGATCGAGGTGCCGAAATCCTCGGCCAACCTCGTGCCGGGCATATCGATGGAAAACATGGGGAGACCGAAAAGGCTGGCCTGGAAAACCGCCTTTTCGTGAATCCCACGAAGATCCGGGGTGGAGGCGATGTACTCCTTCTTGGCCTCGGTGAGGGCGGTGCCGATGGCGACGGGACCCGTGCCGGTTCTCAACCGGCGGGTGAAGAGGAGATACAATCGCTCGCTGTATTCGATGAAGTCGGTGTCGCCGTACTGGTAACCGGTCCCGGCGACCAGGGTCATCCCCAGGCGCGCGGAGACCTGGGCCCAGTCCGGTTGGAGCGTGACGCCGGGAACGGCGTCGCCGTCGATGATGTTGTAACCCGAATGGCATCCGGCGCTGTAAAAAAGGCTGTTGCGGAAGAAGCCGTCCGGGGCTTCGAGGAGTTGTGCCGCGAGCAGCGCCGTGCGGTAGTCCGCGGCGAGCGCACCCGCCGCGCTGAAATGGCCCGCGAGGAAGAGGATGTCGTGTCGGCGTCCAAAAAGGGCATTCGCGAGATCGGTCGCCGTCCAGGATTCAGGGTCGGAAGGGGCGAGGTCGGATGGGGCGATGAGACGGTCCGGAATGACCCCGGCGCCCGCCTGAAGATCCGCGGCGACCGCGTCGGCGGCGTCCTGGAGGAAGTCATATCCCGTCACGAGAATGGACGTCGGCGGTGGCCGGACACCCCCGGGATTCTCGAGGTAGGCGTTGATCATGGTGGCGATCTCGTCCGGGGTCTCGACGAGGCGGCCGACGGCGAGATCCGGGATTGGGATGCGACTGAGCTTGCGCGAGATTTCACAAAGGGCGCCGAAGCGGTCCTGGGTGAGGAAGTAGTTGTTTCGAAGGCTGGCCTGGGAGGCCGAGAATTCGAACACCGGAGGGACGTAGGAGAGTTCCGGTCCGAGCATCGCTTCATCGGGTTGGCGGAAAAAAGGAATCACGCCGTCGCCGCCAACCAGCACGATGTAGTCGAGCGCATTTCCGTCGCGCGATCGGTTGATCAGGGCACGGATGGCCTCGGCCACGAGGTTCTTAGCGTAGGGGCACTGCGGGTTGAGATCGGATTGCTCGTTGAAAAAGGCGACCCACGGGTCGGACGCCACGTCGAACACGGTGCCGCGAACCTCCGGGCGGCCGGCCAGTTCGGTCAGCTTGGCCACGAGAGCGTCCCGAGCCGGACTCGCCCCTGGACCGACCAACCGATTGAGGTCGGTGAGGATGAGGCTGCGATATCCGCCAGCGGG
>JBBQIU010000649.1:0-2983 GCA_038325245.1 Verrucomicrobiota bacterium | reverse complement strand
GATCCCGAACGCGTTCGGGTGGACTTCGTACTTAATCAGAGTGTCCGCCGCGGCAACGATTGCATCCAGGATTTCGCGCAGTGGCTTGTTCTCGATCGGGGACTCCATGCGGACCCGGGTTGCCTCCGCGCTTAAAAGGTCTGGATTCGGCGCCGTCGGCGAGGCTGGCCGCGCCTCGACGGCCACGATTTGGAAAAGCAGGCCGCGTTTCTCTGGATCATGTTCCTCTGAAAGCCGTTGAAGGGTTTTCACCACCTCGGGCAGTGGGGTGTTGGGGAAGAACACCCGGGGGAGAATCAGTTTGTCGAGCTTCTCGTGGATACGGCGAATTCCGATGTCCTCGTCCGCGATTTCGATTGGGGCGGCCATGCGAGTGGCGGCGTCCGTGGAGCCCGATGGAGGGACCCCTTTAACATCCGGAGGGGCTGAAATGGATTGGGGACCTTGAGAAGACGGGACAACAGCGGAGGCTGGGACCGGGTTGCCCTCGCCCGGCGAATCCTGTGTCGCGCGTGCCTGGGCAAGGAGAACCCGGGCCAGTGGAACTTCCTCGGACCCTGGCCAGTTCCATGCGAACGCTCCCATCGAAACGACGGACGCCGAAACGACGACGCCGATGCGACCCGTCCAGGACGGGCGACGCCAGCCCGTTGGCGGTGCGAGGAGCGCCCGGACGCGCGCGGCGAGTTCGGACGACGTGCTCGCGCCGGCGACACCGAGGGCACGGGTTGCGCTCGGGAGGGTGAGTTCACGGCCCAGGCGGACGAGGGCTTCCGCCAAGGCCGTCCGCCCTCCCGGAATCAGAGTGCTGGCTTCGTCGGCGGTGCCCTCCATGGCTGCCTCCATGCGTCGGTGGGCCCACCAGACGGCGGGGTGCCACCAAAGGAGGGCGCACACGATGCCGGTCAATGCCTGGACGAGGGGGTCGCGCATCGCCAGGTGCGCGAGTTCATGGAGCAGGATTGCTTCGCGCTGGGTCGGGTCGAAGCGGCGGTGGAAATCTGCTGGCAGGGCCACGAACCGTCGACGCCAGCCGAAGGCGACCGGTCCTAGCAGCTCCGGCCAAGACAGGACCGTTACCGAACCCATTCCGAGCCTCTGCGCAAGGTGTTCGGCGGCGTCGGCCGTTTCGCGGGATGTCTGAGCGTTGAGGCGTCGTCGGCCCAGAATCATCGGCCCGGACATGCGGTAGGCGATTACGGCCAGGAATCCGGCGAGCCAAACGAGGCCGGGCCACCATACCGCGTTCGATGCGGTGGATGCCGCGAGAGGTGGCAGCGAGTCGGGCGACATTGCGGGGATTGGAGACGCATCGTCCAGGAAACCGGTGACGACCCTGCGCGATTCCGGTGCTTCCGTTCGAAGCAGATCAAAGGCGCCGCGGGCACCCGCGAATTCCCCGGCGACGACGAGTCCCAGGACGGCGAACGTCGTGAGCCAGGCCGTTCGGCGGTGGCGGGGAGCGGGCATGCGGCTGGCCAGCCACTCGCCCAACCCGACGAGAAGGGTGATCTCGACGGCCAGCCATCCGAGGGAACGTCCCCAGAACGCTAGATCGGGTGTCACTTGACCCTCCGTTTCGCGTCCCGAATAAGACGTTCCAGTTCGTCGAGTTCATCGCGGCTGACCTCACGCGTACGGAGCAGATGGCTGACGGCTCCGGCGAGGCTTCCCTCGAAAAGGCGTTCGACGACGTGGTCCGTCATACCTTGGCCGACCTGCTCGGCGTCGACGAGGGCGCGGTAGAGGAAGGAACGACCGTCCTCACGATGCGCCACGAGACTGCGGGTCTCCATTTTCCGGAGCATGGTGGCGACGGTGGTATAGGCGAGGTCGCGTTCGGGTTTGAGCGCGGCGTTGACGTCGGTGACCGTCGCCTCGCCCTTCGACCAGAGAACCTGGAGGATGCGAAGTTGAAGGTCGCCCACGCGGAAGGGGGCAGGGGATCGGGGTGTCACTACCGCGGTAATACTACCTCGGTAGTTGTGTCGTCAACTGCGGAGTGTGTCGGCGGCCTTGATCCGCTGAAGTTCGCGGTTGGCATACTGGCGGGTCACCTGCCGCAGGACGACGGGCAACACGGCCTGGCTGATCACGCCGGTCAGGGCGAGGGGATACCAGACGGCATAGGGTTGATCCTGGAAGAAGGCCAACCCTCCGATGATCAAGTCGGCGGCCCCGATTCCGATCAGGACACGCATGGCGACAGTGACGAATGCGCGGGCCAGTCCTCGTCCGGAGAGCCAGCCGAGGAGGGCTCCGGTCCCGCCGAACACCAGCCCGATGAGGCGCCGATCCATCCGCCTTCGCGGTCTCCCCACCAGGCGCCCGGACGAATTCCGGGCCCTCCAGGGCCAGTCGCCCGGCGACGAGGGAGAACGGGCCGACATCGACCGTTCCGGAGCCCGGGAGGATGAGATTCCATTCAAGTTTCAGGGGCTTTCCCGAAGAGCCGGTTGAATCGAAGGGGAGTTCGAAGGCGCGCCAGCCGGACGATCCTGTGATGTGTGCCATGCGCCCGGAACTCGCGAGTGTCCGGCTGAAGTAGCGCGAGTTGGGGTGTCCCGGTTTGGCGGGCGGAAAGTAACTCCACATTTCGAGGAAGGCCTCGCCGTCGACGCGGGCATACTTCACCTCGCCGGTGACGGCGTATCGGGCTGTCGTGATGGCGGGGCGCTCGATCGTGAGCAGCGGAAAGGTCGCCGCCTGCCGGCTCGTGTTGGCCATCGAAAGGACGGTCCGTCCGTCGAGGATTCGACGGAGAACGTTGGAAGACTGGGCGGCGGCGTTGGAAGGGGAGTCCGCCGCCGTGAAGACCTGGATCAGTTGCGGACTCGCCGGCGGCTCCCCCGCGGGGGACGACGGATCGGCGACAAGTCCGAGCAAGAGAACAACCACGGGGAGAAAGCGGCTGGGACACATAAGTGGGCGAGCCCGCCTGCTCGAGCCGTGGCGCGAGTTAGGGGGATCGGGCCGGAAGAAT
>JBBQIU010000648.1:0-2989 GCA_038325245.1 Verrucomicrobiota bacterium | reverse complement strand
GAAAGCATCTCCTCGACAAACTCCGTCAGCATCACCAACGCGCCCGCCACGGACGCCTCCACGTCCAAGTCATCGAAGCGGCGAAAACGCGGCGCCGAATCGCCGTGAAGACCATGAAGGCCGTGAAGGCATGAGCCTGTCTGGCGCGGTCCCGCCGTCACGAGCGTTGCTCGGATAGCACCCGCAACGTCCCAAGACTCTCCGCCACCTCCAGGACTTTGGACACCGCGCTGTCGAGGTCCTGCACGACGTAGTCGTGGTGTCCATTGCCGTTGCTCTTCGATCGCAAAAGTACGGACGTCGCCCCCACCGCGTCCGCCATCTCCGCGTCCTCCCAGCGGTCACTCACCACGAAGCTATGCTCCAGGTCCAGCTTGTACTGGTGCGCCGCCTCCCGCAGCAGACCCGCCAGCGGCTTCCGACAAGTGCATGCGTCATCAAGCGGATGCGGGCAGAACAACACACCATCCAGGCTGAGCTTCCGGCACAGGACCGCGTGCATCATCTCGAGCTCGCGTCGCGAAGGCTTACTGGACGTCACCCCTGGCTGATTCGTCGTCGCGAAAAGCTGGAAGCCGACCTGCCGCAATGCGGCCAGTGTTTCGGCAATCCCTTCGCGCACGTGGAATTCCTCCATCCGGTGTGGAGTTCTCCCAAGCGAGCCCTCCTCAACCGGGTGTGTCAGGATCCCGTCCCGTTCGAAAAACACCGCCACCTTCATGGGCCGGGACTGTGGGTTGCGGTACGTCTCATCTCAACTGGGAAAAACGTCGTATCGAAGATTCTACCATCCCGCCATGCCCCGGTTGCCCGCGGATCGCCCCATTCAGTATCGTCCTTCCATGTCGACCCGCTCCTGGTTCCCCACGCTGATCTATTCGGCCCCTCTGCAGGCCCGAGGCGGGAAAAAGCTCAACTCCGAACTCCTTAAGGAGTGCCACCAGATCCGGGACCACGACGACGCGGGTCGACGCTGGTCCGCGCGCAACTACCCCGGTGGCTTCACGTCCTACGCGTCCCTTTGCCGCCTCCACAAGATGTCGTCCACCTTCATGGAACTGGAACGACTCGTCTCCCGCCATGTGGCCCGATTCGCCGACCGCCTCGATCTCGACCTGAAGGAACGGCCCCTCGCGATGACGGATTGTTGGGTCAACATCATGCCCCGCTTGACAGCCCACAGCCTTCATCTCCATCCCTTGTCCACCGTCAGCGGCACCTACTACGTCCGAACGCCCCGCGGATGCTCGAGCCTTAAATTCGAAGACCCACGCCTCGCCTGCTTCATGGCCACCCCGCCCAGGCGCCCCGACCCGAGACCCGAAAACAAGACCTTCATCTCCTACCCGGCCGAAGCCGCACGCGTCATCCTCTTCGAAAGCTGGCTGCGCCACGAAGTGACCGCCAATCGAACCGCGTCCGAACGCGTCAGCATCAGCTTCAATTTCAACTGGTTTTAACCGCGCTGTCATCCGTCCGACCGGTTGACCTTCATAACTTGCCCCTTGCGGACCCCGTCCGGCCTCCCAAACTTTCCATTTCCATGCTCAATCGACGTTCCTTCCTCCGCTCGTCCGGCCTCGCCGCAACCCTTGGTACCGTGGGCGGCTCAACCCAGGCCGTCGCAGCACGGAAATCCCCGCGCGCCGCGCGCCTCGGGGACGGCTCCCCGCGTCGCATCATCCACGTCGTCTCCGACGGCATGAGTCTCGGAACCCTCAGTTGTGCCGACCAACTCTCGCACCTCGAACGAAAACACGGACTCGCGTGGCTCGACCTCGTCAACGACCCCGTGGCCAGGACCGCATTCATGGATATGCGGTCCCTGGATTCGCTCGTCACCGACTCCGCCGCCGCCTCGTCCAGTTGGGGCTCCGGCTCCCGCGTGCGCAACGGCACCCTCAACACCTCCTCCAAGGGCAAATCCCTCGTCCCGATCCACGAACTCTTCGGCCAGGCGGGATGGAAACGCGGGCTCGTCACCACCACCGAACTCACCCACGCCACCCCGGCCGGATTTACCGTCGCCGTGAAGGACCGTGGCGCCGGCGAGGATATCGCAGGTCATTACCTCACGCGCCGCGTCGAAGTCATGCTCGGCGGCGCCCAAAGCCATTTCGATCCCGCCAAACGCAAGGACAAGCGCGACCTCTGGGCCGAGTTCTCGGCCGCCGGGTATTTCGTCGCCAAAAACCGCGACCAACTCCGCAAGGCCCCCACTGACCGCCCATGGCTCGGCGCCTTCTCCGAGGGACACCTTCCTTACTCCCTCGACCACGCCGCAAATGACACCCTTCGTGATTCGGTTCCCACCCTCCCGGAAATGGTCGAACGCGCCCTCGAGCACCTCGGACGTCACGACCACTTCCTCCTCCAGATCGAAGGCGGTCGCGTCGATCACGCCTGCCATAACAATGATGCCGCGGCCGCCTTGTGGGACCAAATCGCCCTCGATGACGCCCTCAAACTCGTATTGAAATTTCAGCGGCGCCACCCGGAAACCCTCGTCGTCGTCACCACCGACCACGGCAACGCCAATCTCGGCCTCAACGGCATGGGAACGTCCTACCGGGACAGCTCGAAGACCTTCAAGAACCTTGCCGCCGTCCGCGCGTCCTTCCCCGAAATCATAAAAGACCTGAAGACGGTTCGGACCGACGCCGAAGCCATCGCACTCCTCGTCGATCGCACCGGATACCGTCCCGAGCCGGCGAAGGTCGCCCAACTGCTCCCCTTCATGAAATCCAAGGGCTCCGCCCTTTACGACCAGATGAACTCCGATGTCGCCGCCCTAGGACAGGTCCTCGCCAACCACCTCGGCATCGGCTTCACGGGCACCAGCCACACCTCCGACTATGTCCCCCTCGTCGCCCTCGGCCCAGGCGCTGACCGCTTCCGCGGCTTGATCCAGAACACCGACGTCTTCCGCATCTACACCGACCTCGCCAACATCGACTATCGCAATCCCGCCGAACCCCTCCTCGCGCAT
>JBBQIU010000647.1:0-2991 GCA_038325245.1 Verrucomicrobiota bacterium | reverse complement strand
ACATGCGGGCCGGACGGGGAGGGATTTGCCACAAAGAACGCAGGGAACGCAGAGAATCGGAAGGACGGGATCGCCTTCCCAGGTCACCCATCAGCCGAAGGGCAAAAAAACGGGCGAGGCGTACTCCTGGGAATCCATCATCCCCTTCCTCCGCAATCGGTTCTCCGTATTGAAGAACGCGTCCTTTCACCGTTTCGGAAAAACCGGGCCTCTCTTGCTTTCTTCTCTGCGCTCTCTGCGTTCCCTGTGGCCTAAATCCAAACGGACATGAGCGCCGGACGGTGAGGGATTTGCCACAAAGAACGCAGGGAATGCAGAGACTTGAAAGGACGCGTCCTGATGTCTGGCGAGGACCGGTCGGCGCCGGGCCCTGCCGCCTCCGTCGGTCCGTGCGCCGGGGCATCCGCCGTGCGCCCAAATAGCGCTGCAACCAGTAGATCTCGGAGAGCCGCGAATATATCACGCCTCGGGACGTGCTCGCGTGGGCGAATCGATCCCCGCCCACCATGAGGCCGACGTGCGAAACCCCGCTTCCCGTGGTCTCGAAGAACACGAGATCGCCGGGGCGAAGATCCGGCCGGCCGACCTCGAACCCAACCAGAAATTGATCCCGGGTGATACGCGGCAGATCCACGCGGGCCACGCGGAGGTAGATCTGCTGCACGAAGCCGGAGCAATCGGCTCCCCCGGTGTCGCTGCCACCCCGGTGATACGGCGTCCCGATCCATCGGTCGGCCTCGCGTCCCCAGGCTTCCCCGGGCACTTCGGACACCGACTTCGGCTGTGCGTTGCCCGGCCTCAGGTCGACGCCGTCCTCCCATGCCATACAGCCGGCAAACATTCCCGCCAACAGCGCCGCCGCGGCCACGCAGCCCGCCGCCCGCGCAGCGGACCGGAATCTGAGTCGGACTGGGTTGTTCATGTTTTGCCAAGTTGTTCCGCCACGGCCCGGGCGAAATAGGTCAGAATGAGGTCAGCTCCCGCGCGCTTGATGCCGAGCAGTGCCTCGTCGCGCGCTGCTTCAAGGTCCAGCCAGCCGCGCTCTGATGCGGCATGCAACGCCGCGTATTCGCCCGAGACCTGGTAGGCCGCCACGGGCAGTCGCGTCGCCTCGCGAAGGTCCCGGATCACGTCCAGGTACGGCCCAGCCGGCTTCACCATCAACAGGTCCGCCCCTTCGGCTTCGTCCATCAGCGCGTCCTCCAGGGCTTCCCGGGGATTCGCGGGATTCAATTGGTACGTCCGCTTGTCCAGGTAGATCCGACCCGCCGCCGCCTGGCTCCCGACGGCGTCCCGGAAGGGACCGTAGTACGCCGATGCAAACTTCGCGGCGTAGGAGAGAATCACGGTGCGGTTCAAACCTGCGGCATCCAAGGCCCCTCGAACCGCCCCGATCCGACCGTCCATCATGTCGGACGGCGCGACCCAATCACTTCCGGCCCGGGCCTGCACGACCGCCATCTCTGCCAGCAACGCGACCGTCGCGTCGTTGTCGACGTCGCCTGTCCCGGGGTCCAGCACTCCGTCGTGCCCGTGCTCCGTGTAGGGGTCCAGCGCCACGTCCGTGATCACGACGAGGTCGGGCACCGCCTGCTTCACGGCCCGCACCGCGCGGCAGACCAGATTGTCCGGATTCAAGGCCTCGGAACCCGTCGCATTCTTTCGTTCCGGCGGCGTCACAGGGAAGAGGGCCACCGCCAGGATTCCAAGCGCTCTCAACTCGGCGCATTGCCGGACCAGGGCATCCACCGACCAACGCGCCACCCCGGGCAACGACGCGACCTTCACTTCGGGTTCCGTTCCAGGATGGACGAACAGCGGGGCGATCAAATCGGAGGCCCGCAGGTGGGTTTCCTGAATCATGTCCCGCACCGCCATGGATTGGCGGAGTCGGCGCGGTCTCCGGTGGGGCACCCACGGGGGTAAATTCCTCCCAGTCATGTCTGCGAGGATAAAGATCGTTCCCGGGGTTGACCAGTCGGCGGAAACGGGGCGCGAACCCGTCGGTCGCATCTACTCATGTCGCTTGCCATTCCGTCCTCCCTGGCCAATGCCTCCGACGCGGTCGCGGAATCCTCACCCCGTGGGGTCATGCTCGAATCGCCGGCGGGGGTTTACCTTCAAATGGTCCTGGATCTCGGCCAGGAACACCTCGCCGTACGCCCTAAACTTGGCCTCGCCTACTCCGGAGATCGTATGCATTTCGGACGCCGTGACCGGGTACTCGCGCGCCATCCAGCGCAGCGTGACGTCCCCGAAAACGATGTAGGATGGCACGCCCTGTTCGTCCGCCAACCGCCGGCGCAGCGCCCGGAGTTTCTCGAAGAGCAGGTCGTCGCAGACGATCTCGCCGGCGCGACTGGAACGTGTGCTGGGGGTTGCCATTGGACGGGTCAATGAGATCCGTCGCCGATCCTTCAGGGCGGCCATGCCTTCCGCGGTCAGTTCGACCGTCGGGAACTGACCGGAGCCCTGGCGCAGGAATCCGAGGCGAATCAGTTCGCGGGCGATCGCCCCCCATTCGTTCCGGGAATGCTCCGTCCCGATGCCGTAAGTCGAAATCTGTTCATGCCCGAACCGCTTCACCCGCTCGCTGTCGCCTCCCGTCAGCACGGAGACGATGTGGTTCAATCCGAAATCGAACCCGCTGCGCTGATGCACCCGATACACGCAGCTTAGCAATTTCTGCGCCGCGAGCGTGCCATCAAAGGAGTCGCGGGGCGTCAGGCAATTGTCGCAGGCCCCGCAGTTGTCGGCGCCGAACGTCTCACCGAAGTACCCAAGCAAGGTGGCCCGGCGGCAGTGTGCCGATTCCGCGTAATGCACCATTTGCCGCAGTTGCTCACGCGCCAGGCGTTGTTCGCGTTCATCGGTTTTCTCCTCGATGAATCCTGTCTGTTTCGCGACATCGCCGGCGCTGAAAAGCAGCAGGCATTCCCCCGGCAACCCATCCCGCCCCGCCCGCCCGGTTTCCTGGTAATAGCCTTCGAG
>JBBQIU010000646.1:0-2997 GCA_038325245.1 Verrucomicrobiota bacterium | reverse complement strand
AAGTAATTGCCATCGATAGCTCACGGCGGTTCATCGACACAGCCCGTCTTCTCCAATCGAACGGGTCCATCACCTACGACGCCAGGCTCGAGGGAGACGTGAGTGAATCGCATGTCGCCCGAAAGCCCACCGACGCTTGCTCGGACCGTATTCAATTCGAGGTAGGCGACGCCCTGGACCTGCGACCGGACCTTGGGGACTTTGACCTCGTGTTGGCGGCGAATCTGCTTGATCGGGTTCCGGATCCTTCGCGGCTCCTGGGAGGCTTCGGGCGCCTAGTGAGGCCGGGCGGCCAACTGGTTCTCACCTCCCCCTACACGTGGTTGGAGGATTACACGCCGCGCCACGCGTGGCTGCCGCGCGACGGCCACCGGACATCCGAACGCCTCGCGGGCCTTCTACCGGGGTTCACCCTCGCCCGGCGTCAGGACTTGCCGTTCGTCCTGCGCGAACACGCGCGGAAGTTCCAGTGGTCGGTCGCGGAAGCCACGACGTGGCGCCGGATTTAATGCGGATCATCCGCGACGCTTCGCACGACCTTTTCGATCGCCGCGATGCCTTCCTCGGCCTGGGGGCGCGTGAGATTCAAGGACGGGAGGAGCCGGATCACCTGCTGGCCGCTGGGGATGACGAGTACACCCGCATCCTGCAGGCGATTGACGAACTGCGTCGACGCGGGTTTGTCGCTGCATGCCATCGCGGGGACGTGTTCGCGCGATTGCAGTTCAATGCCGATCATGAACCCCATGCCGCGGACATTGCGCACCACTCGCGGGTATCGCGCCACCAAGCCCCCGAGTTCCGCCTTCATCCAGTCCCCCAGTTCGCGGACATGCGCTTCAAGGCCCTCCTCCTCGATCACATCAAGGACCTTCAGCGCCACGGCGCATCCCAGGGGTGTGCCGCCATAGGTCGTGGCGTGGGTGCCGGGCCCAAGGAGATCGGAGAGCGCAATGCCATGGGCTTCATTGCGGACCCAGAATGCTCCGATCGGAAATCCGCCTCCCAGGGACTTCGCCATGGAAACAGCGTCGGGAAGGAAGTCGCCGACTCCGCCGGTCGTGTCCCCGAGAATCCGCTGGTAACTTTGGAACCTGCCAGAGCGGAAGTGCCCGCACTGCACGGCGTCGATCATGAGCAGCAGGCGTTTCTCGTCACACAACTGCCGAAGTCCACGGAGGTATTCCGGCGTCGCCGGCGTGATTCCGCCTTCGCCCTGGATGCCCTCGATCAGGATGCCGACGGTGGCGGGCGAGATCGCCTCACGCATGGCCTGAAGGTCGTTATACGGCACGTGTCGAAATCCCGGAACCGCAGGCTCGAACCCTTGCTTGACCTTCGGCTGCCCGGTGGCGGCGATCCCGGCCAGGGTCCGGCCATGGAACGAGTTCGCGGCCGTCAGAATCTCGTAGCGACCTTCGTCGTGACCAAATTTGCGGCCCAGCTTGAACAGCCCCTCATTCGCCTCGGCGCCGGAGTTCGAGAAGAAGACCTTTCCCGGAGCGAGGTGATGGACGATCCGCTCGGCGAGACGGCCCTGGGGCTCGTGATAATAAAGGTTCGAGATATGAACGAGGCGGCGAGATTGCTCCACAAGCGCTTCGGTGATCGCCGGGTGTGCGTGTCCCAGGGAACAAACGGCGATGCCGCTTCCCAGATCGAGGTAGCGACGCCCCCCAACATCCCAAACGTAGCTTCCCTGCCCCCGGCTCAGAACCAGCTCGAATCGCCCGTAACTCGGCACGACATAGCGGCTGAACAACTCCCGGATCTCAGCGTACTGGTTGTGCACGATCGGCGCTGGCGGTGGGACAATCTCTCTCATGGGTGTTTCGTCAGGCCGATTTGGGGGAAAACCACCCCCTTGTGCAAAGGGAATTCCGTCTCCCGTTCGTCCCTGGGTTGTGGCGCAGAACCCGTCGAGCACGTCAGGCTTGTCACGAACTACGCATCATGAATCGCCCTCAAACCCATCTTGCCGGGTTCTGCGCCCTGTGCCTCCTCTCCGCGATAATGTCCCGCCCTTCCGTCGCCGCCAGTGTCGATGGCGGCGGCCGACTCGACCCGTTCTATCAGGCTGGCAAAGTCCGGGTTCTGATCCTTTCAGGCCGGAACAACCACGACTGGCGCACCACCACTCCCCTCCTCCGTGAACTCCTCGACCAAAGTGGTCGTTTCGACGCCCGTATCGCCGAGGCCACGGACGCTCTCACTGCCGAAACGCTCGCGCCGTACGACGTGCTCGTCATGGACTATGGCGGGCCACGGTGGGGCGAGGTCACCGAGCGCGCCATTGAGGCGTTCGTCCAGTCTGGCAAGGGCTTCGTAAGCGTCCACGGTGCGAGCTATCACTTCAGCGGTCTCGACGTCATCACGGACGGGCACCGGCCCGTGGGATGGAAGGAACCCGCGTGGCCGGCGTTCCGGCGGATGGTCGGCTGCGGATGGGATAACCTTCCTGCGAAGGGCTACCACGGTCCACGACACACGTTTTCCGTGAAGGTGACTGATCCGGATCATCCGATCACGGCTGGGATGCCCGGGACCTTTCCGGCGACTGACGAATTGTACCACGCCATGAAGGTGATTCCGGAAGCCAGAGTTCTCGCCACGGCCCACAGCGCGATGGAACGGGGTGGCACTGGGAAGGACGAGCCGATGCTCGTGGTCACTGAGTTTGGGCGGGGCCGATGCTTCTACACCGCCTTGGGCCACGAAACTCCAGCCATGTGGGAGCCTGGATTCCGCGCCACGTTTTTACGGGGCGTTGAATGGGCGGCGACGAGCAGGGTCACGCTCCCCCCGACGGCGGGTTGGCCCTCCGTCCAGCCGGCCCGCGGCGCGGTGCGCGCCCTGGTGGTCACTGGGGGGCACGATTACGACACCGACCTCTACACGGTCTTCCAGGATCAACCGGGCTTTTCCTGGCGCCACGCCGCTTCGAACCGGGAGGCCTTTCGTTCCGATCTCCGGGATTTGGTCGACGTTCTCGTGCTC
>JBBQIU010000645.1:0-2998 GCA_038325245.1 Verrucomicrobiota bacterium | reverse complement strand
GAGGCGTCTCCCCTGCGGCAGATTGAGAAGCCAGGTTCGATCGGCCTTGAGCGTGTGGATCGGCCATGACGCTGCGGGGACCGGCGGGATATCAGCCGATTGGGCATGCGCGCGATCGGTGCCGTGTGGGGACAGGAGGACGACCCCAACGGCGAGGGCCGGGAGGCTGTGACGGCTTCCGATCCAGCGAAAGAGGCTCAGACAGGCTCTCAGGACAAACCGCATGCGACGGACGCTGCCAGACCTTCGGGTGCGACGCCACAGGGCCCGTTCGAATCTTCAGACGGGCTGGTTCCGTAAGATCCGTTGCCAAACGAGGGTTCCCCGCCTTTCACTCCGTGGATGTCGCTGGCCGCCAGGCGTTCCGCCAAATCCTCGCTGAAGACGGTCCTACTCATTGCCAGCGGGGATCTTCGCCTTTCTGCCAACCAGAAGTGCTGGCCCGAGCAGTCGCGCATGGAGGCGATCCTCGGAAGGGCTGTGGAGGCCGAAGGCGCGTCGCTGGTTCGCGCCCACGGGGTCGACAAGGGGAAGCGTCATGGTTTCATCGACTCCCAGAAGTCGGGCATGGAGGTGTTCCGAAGGATGGATCCGTACGCCCCATTGATTGTGGCGGAGAGCGTCTGGCAGTACAGCCACCATGTTCTCGCGGGACTGACCACCCACCGGGGCCCGATCCTGACCGTGGCCAACTGGTCTGGCACCTGGCCGGGCCTGGTAGGGATGCTCAATCTCAATGGCTCGATGACCAAGGCCGGAATCCAGTACAGCACCCTTTGGAGTGAGACGTTCAAGGATGCTTTCTTTCGCGAGGGACTTCGCCGATGGCTTCTGTCCGGCCGCGTGACCCACGACACGAGCCATGTCCGCGATCTGGCGAATCTCAGGTTGCCGCCAGCCGACGAACAATTCGGCCGCGACTGGGCCCGGGCATTCCGACAACGCAAGGCGATCCTGGGCGTATTGGATGAGGGCTGCATGGGCATGTTCAATGCCATCATTCCCGACGAACTCCTCCACCCGACCGGTGTCTTTAAGGAGCGGCTCAGCCAATCGTCGCTGTACGCCGCCATGCGGGAAGTGAGTGACGCGGACGCCTGCGCGGTCCGGGATTGGTACGTGAAGAAGGGACTTGTCTTCCAGTGGGGTCGGGACGAAGCCACGGAGTTGACGGAGGCGCAGACCCTGGATCAGTGCCGGATGTACGTGGCGGCCGTCCGCATCGCGGACGAGTTCGGCTGCGATGCCATCGGGATTCAGTATCAACAGGGCCTCAAGGATCTCACGCCTGCGAGCGACCTTGTTGAAGGCACCTTGAATAACGTCGACCGTCCGCCGGTGCTGTCAGTCGATGGCCGCGAATTGTACATGGGTGAGGCGCTGCCGCATTTCAATGAAGTTGACGAATGCGCGGGGCTCGATGGTCTCGTCACTTACCAGTTGTGGCGGGAGCTTGGTTTCAGCCCGGAAAACACCCTGCATGATATTCGTTGGGGCGAGCATTACCGCGGTCAGGACGTGGATGACTACGTCTGGGTCTTCCTGATCTCCGGTGCGGCTCCACCGGCGCATTTCGTTGGGGGATGGAAGGGCGCGAGGAGCGAGCGCCAACCGCCGATGTATTTCCGACTCGGTGGCGGCACGCTGAAGGGTGTCAGCAAACCGGGTTGGATCGTGTGGAGCCGTATCTTCGTGATGGACGGCCGCCTGCACGCGGACCTGGGCGTGGGCAAGGTGGTCGAGCTTCCCGGGAAGGAGACTGAACGCCGCTGGCGCGAGACCACACCCCAATGGCCCATTATGCACGCGGTTCTGCCTGGGATTTCGCGGGACCAGATGATGGCCCGGCACAAGGCAAACCACATCCAGGTCGTCTACGCGCCAAACGAACGCCAGGCGCACCGGGCCTGCCGCGTCAAGGCGGCGGCTCTGGCCGAACTCGGGCTCGAGGTCCACCTTTGCGGCGAAGTGTCCCTGGGCTGAAGCGGAGCACGGGGCGTCTGTCCCGCCGCTCGGGACCTATTTTCGTTCCCAGCGCATCTGTTCCAATTCGCGGCGGAGCGGAATCCAATAGACCCGGTCGGCGGCGCGCTCGGCCTGTTCCTCGGCGAGGAGCGCTGCCTCGAGGCCCGCTTCATCGCCCAATATCGCCTTCTCCAATAAGGGACGTTGTTTCTCGAGTATTGCCGCGTCACGGGGATGACGCCGCGCCAGATCGACGAGCAGGTTCGCGGTTCGCGCGTCTCCAAGCCAGAACCGCACCTGGTTGGGCGAAGGGCCGTGCGCGCAGGCGGCGTGGTCGGCCTCAATCAACCGACGGATCATCGGCCAGTCCTTGTCGCGCTGTGTCTTCTTCGCCTGAACCAGATCGCGCAGAGACATCAGTTCGTAGATCGCTCCATCGTCGGCCTGGAGGACCGTCCGCCGTTCCCAGAGCTCCGGGAAGTCGGCCACCCCCCGCATTTTCGACATCACATCGACCCGGAGTCCGGCGGCGTCCGGGTGGCGGCAACGAAAATGGACGGCGTGGCCTTTCCAGAGGTGTGCGAGGGACAACGTTGGAACGGCAATCACAGACGCCTGCAATGCCTCCAGCGCTGCCTTCAGGCGCTCGAGGTTTCCAGGGTCGGCATGGATCGCGAAGTCGGTGTCGCGGCTAAACTCCGCCGCGCCGTAGAACACGCAAGCCTGACCGCCCATCAACAGCGCGCGAACCTCGCAGCTCTGGAAAGTCGAAAGGACTTTGTGAATCGGGTTCGGGATCAAGACTCCCTCCTTGGGCGAGGTATTGCGGCCAAAGTTTCATGCTCTCGCGCCATCGTTCCATTGGAGACAGGCGGAACCATTCCTGCCACTCGTCGGACGGGTCGCCTTGCATCGACGCCACCTTGCCACGTCGCGGAAGCGAAGCCAGTCACGTTCTCGGGCAGGCTCGGGCGTCGGCAGGACGCTTCCTTCAATACGGATAACCGGATTGCGGAGGAAGGGGATGATGGAT
>JBBQIU010000644.1:0-3005 GCA_038325245.1 Verrucomicrobiota bacterium | reverse complement strand
CCCGATGTATCCGGTCCGAAACGCCGGCTGATAGGTCGCATAGGCGGCGTCCCGTTCCCCGTATTTCTCGCCTGAAAAGTTCTTCTTCCAATAAGCCTCCTCGACGGTCGGATCAAACTTCTCGGCCACACTCTTCCCCGTGAGGCCGCCCACAACCGCCCCGGCCACGATGCCTACCGCCGCACCCACCGGGCCGGCTATGGCTCCAATGGCACCACCCGCGGCAGCGCCGCCAGCGGCGCCGACCCCCGTACCAACCGGATGGGCTCCCGGAGTTCCTGTGATCGGATCCCGATTCGAATCGGTACCCTTCCTCGTGTCGTTTCGTCCTGTCGTGTCTTTCGTCATAATATTCCTTCTGGGTTTCTACTTACATGGCCATTGAAGTCCTCGGCCCCCGAGCGACGCACGGTCGCCAGCGGCCGAAGAAAGGTCATCTCGTCACTGCGACATGGTACGCGTGCTCTTGCTCTTCGAGGCAAGGGGGCGCACCAACCGGCCTGGAGCCGCCATTCCCCTGACGGGTGAGTCTGACTTCGCCGGCTGCACCTCCTCCGTCCCGCCCAGTGCATCGTCGTTGCTATCGGCCCGGGCTAGTTTCGTCAGTGCCTCATTGCAGGCGGCCTCGTCGTCGAGGATCTCCTGTAACATGCCCGCGGCTTTCTCGTTCCCCAACAGGCCCGCCCATTCGCGGAGGCATCCATACGTGGCCATCTCATAGTGCTCGACCTTCTGCGCGGCACAGATCAAGGCGGCGTTGATGGCCGGCGATCCCTTGTAAGCCGCCATAATCTCCTCTGCCTCCTCGAGAAGTCCGACGGTCGCCTCGCACGTCTGTCCCTTCGCCTTGACGTCGAAGCACGCGAACACCCCCTCCAGCGTCTTCACGTGGCCTTCGGTCTCCTCGCGATGGGATGCCAATGCCGTCTTGAGTTCGCTCGAGGTTGCGGCCTTGACCATTTTGGGCAGCGCCTTGGCAACCCTACGTTCGGCGTCGTACATGTCCGCCAGTTCGTCCAGAAATAGATTTCTAAGTGTCTTCATATCGCAGTTCCTTGATGGATCGATCGTTGATGGTTGATGAGTCAGTGACGGAGAGTGCCCCTGCGGCCGGATTCCTCCGACCGCAAGAGCGGCTCCCCACCTCACTGATCATGCGCGGACGTCGCTGAGAGCCGGCTCCCCGGCATGGGTCACCCGGGCGGGATCGTTGCCGTCCTTGCCCGTGGACGCCTCCCCCGTGACGCAGATGTCCTGCGCTCCGGCCCCGGTGAAAATATCTTTGGCCCGGGTGATCTCTTCCGAGTTCTCCGTGTGGACCGACAACAGGATATTGCCGGCCTTGACCTTCCCTTCGTAACGCTTCGCCTCGATCTCAGGGATGCCCATACCGATCAGGGCGCCGGCAATTCCCCCGACCGCCGCCCCGATGGCAACACCGCCTAGAGCGGCCATGATCGGTCCAGCGGCAATGAAGGGGCCAACGCCGGGGATGGCCAAGGCACCGATCCCGACGATCCATCCCAGGGCTCCCCCGAGGGTTGCGCCGGTTCCCGCACCGGCAATGGCCCCTTCCGGAGCCTTGGTGTTCTTCTCGTGGGCAAAGTCACGCGTCGTGGCCTTGTCGGGGAACAACAGCGAAATGTCGTTGTTGGAGAAATTTGCGGCCTTGAGTTGATCGACGATTCGATCCGCCTGGTCGCGTGATGTGGAGATGCAGAATACAGATTTCTTGGACATAGTTGTTTTTCTTTCTGTGCTGAGTCGTTGAAGGAGTAAGAAGTGAGGCCGCGCTTCACTTCACCTCGAGCTGATTGTGGACGTTCGCCGCGGGCGCGATCCCTTTGGCAATTTCGCCGATTGCGCGCTTCTCTTCGGCTGTTCCGACCGGGCCGCGAAGGGTAACCTGGCCGTCACGGGTAATGATCTTCACGTTTCGTGCATTCACGGACATTTCCTTGTTATTCACGATTCCCTTGCGAATCCGGGCCGTGATGTCCACGTCGGCGTCGCTGTCGCCCTGATCGAACGGGGTGAGGGATCGATCGTCCCTATCGCGAACATTGCGGGCCGAGTTGTCCGGCTGAGTGACCGCGTTTGTGGCTAAACTCCCATCGCGCACATAACGGCGAGTATTGTCCGGGTCCGTGACCGAGACGGTGTTGGTGCTGAAGTAGGGCTGCACCTGATAGGCGCGATAGATTCCGTCGGTGTAGGTAGCCTTGCTGAAATCAGGCCACACCTTGGCGTTGAAATGAGGAGCCGCAGCGAGTTTCTCCTTTGTGGTGTCGAGAACCAGCCCCTCCCGATCGGGAGTGAGTCGGAATGCGTGGGGCGGGATCGCGCTCAGTTCGTCACCTATCCCAAGAAACCCACCGGAGGAAAGGACAACGGCCACAATCCGGCCGGAAGAAATGTCGAGCAACAGGTTCTCGACCTCGCCGAGACTCTCATCCTGATTGTTCTTCACGGCCAAACCCATGACCTCGCTGGCTTTATGGAGCTGGGCCAGACGGGACGCCGGAATCATCGATGCACGGTCCCCGTGCCGCGGCTCACGATCCTGGGTCCAATTCCGTTCCTCGTTACGTGCCTTGACGGCGTCGGATGTAACAATGGTGCGCTGTTCCGTTTTGGTGGCGGAATTCAGGGTGTCTCTCCCCTGATCCACAAAGACAAGTGAGTCCACGGCGCCGTGGCGGCGATAGACTTCGGAGATGTGAGTGTAGTCCGAGCCCTCAGCCCACTTGGCCATCTCAAACTTGGGAGAATTCCGTAGGTTTTCCGGGGTGCTTTCCAAATGAAGAACACCCTGCCCGACATCATGGTGCAGGGCCCCCGGAGGGACGGCCGTCAGTGTGTCGCCAATTCCAAGGATGCCGCCCGTCGACAGGATGACTTGAACGATCCGGCCGGATTCCAAGTCCAGGGCGATTTCATGGACCTTGCCGAGCTTCTCGTTCTGGTAATTGTTCACGACCATGCCGATGACATCACTGGCTTTG
>JBBQIU010000643.1:0-3007 GCA_038325245.1 Verrucomicrobiota bacterium | reverse complement strand
GTTCGTGTTCTTCCTGGTCGCCCGATGGATCTTTCGGGACCCCGATTCTTCCTCCGTCTTTTCGGCTCAACACCATGTGAAGGACGCGTCCTGCTCGGCCGCCCCCCGGCGGGGCGGCATGAGACAGCCCAAGGCGAAGCCCTTTTGTCAGGGAAGTCGCAAGGGGGCACGTAGGTCTTGCGCTTGGGGAAGGGCGGGTGGGAAATGAGGGCGATGCGAGGCCTCGTAGACCGGCTACGCCTGACGGCACCCCGCCTCGTCAGGCTGGGGGTTGTCTGGCTGGTCGCATCCGTCGTGGGTCCGGGCCTTTGCCGGGTGGCAATCGCCCGATCCGTCCCGGTGCCCTTCGGCGGCGAGTATCTCTCGATGGTCTGGGGAGTTGAAGACGGGATGCCGGAGAACTCATGCAGCGGTATCGTGCCGGCTGCAGTTGGGAGCTTGTGGTTGGGCACGTTCCGCGGGTTGGCGCGGTTCAATGGGACTGGCGTCGCCCGCTATGCACCCCCGGGCATGCCGGAAATGGCCCGCTTGGGCGTGGTGAACCTTCATCGGGAGAGCGGGGGTCGTATCTGGGTCAGCACATTCTCCGGGCTGATCAGCTTCGAAAACGGAACCTGGCGGCGATGGGCCGAAGCGGATGGTTGGAAATTGGCAGGTGACTATGTGAGATCCTACGCCGAACGACCGGGCTTCGAACCCGTGCTGACTCGGTTTGCCGGCCAAGTCTACCGGCTCGAGAACGGACGTTTCCGGGAACTTCCCAAGCCACCCGGGTCGGCGGGCGGGAGTTGGGGAGCGTTGGACGACAGGGGAATGGTGTATGCCGTGCGCGGCGGTTTCGCCGGATTCCTGCAAGGGGATGCCTGGGTGGCCCTCCCGCTACCGGAAGTGTTAGGGGGAGGACTCGCGGGCGCGGCCCAATCCCGCGACGGCACCGCCCTGGTGATCGGGAACCGATTCATCCTGCGCTATCGCGGAGGCCGCCTTGTCAGCCAGCTTGAGCTTTCACAACCGGTCAGCCCTTTCTGGCAGGCCTTTGAGGATTCGACGGGGTCGCTGTGGCTGCCTTCGGTAACCGTCGGCGCCTACCGAATCCGACCGGATGGCGAGGTCAAATGGCTGAGGAAATCGGACGGCCTGGCTCACGAGGGCCCGACTCGAGCTGTGCATGAAGATGACGACGGCGGTATCTGGATAGGCAGTGGCGTAGGGGGTGTGGCGCGTCTGACATCGCCGAGATTTCGTTACGCAGGCGAGCACGAAGGACTGCTCGATGCCGTGACCCAAAGTATCGCTCCCATGACCAACGGCCTGGTCCTCCTTGGCATCTACGGCGTGGGACCCAGGATCTTCGATGGGGTTCAGATCCGCATGCTTTTGCCTCGCGAGATGGACGACAAACTCCGCCGCATCCGTACGCTTCTGAGAAGTTCCGACGGCGCCGTGTGGTTCGGCGCGACCGGGAGCGGACTCATGCGCTGGGACGGGTCCAGGTTGCGATCCATGGGGACAAACCTTTTCCCGATCACGAGCACCCTCAGCACCCTGTTTCAGGACTCAAGAGGGCGCATCTGGGTCGGCGAGGAGAACCGTGTTGGCTTCCTCGACGGCGAGGAATTCCGCGAGGTTATCGTTCCGGGGCGCGGCCCGAGGGGCGGTCCGGTGTACTTCGCCCAACACAACGATGCCATCCTTCTGGCGAACCGGCGGAGGGTCTTTCGATACACCGATGCCGAAGGCGTTCGGGAGTCGGTGGCGTTGCCTGAAGGGGCCAGCATCTCCGGCGTCGTCGTGGATCGGTCCGGTAGGATCTGGGTGGGGACCAACGGTCAGGGGTTGTTCGGATATATGGACGGGGACCGCCGGCACCTTGGGATGGCCCAGGGGCTTCCCTCCGACTCCGTAAGTTCCATGATCATCGATGACCTTGGGAACCTCTGGTTCGCCTCCAGTCGCCTGGCCGTGCAATGCGAACCGGGGAACGTCTGGCATTCCGCAGGCCCAGGCCCGGAGGAACCCCGGCTGCGGATCTTTGGCGAAAGCGACGGATTACGCGGTCTCGACTTCCCCGCGGGAACCCAGCCCGCCGTGGGCAAGGACGCCGAAGGCCGCCTGTGGTTCTCGCTCGTCCGTGGCGCGGCCATGGTCGATCCGGCGCGCCTGAAATTCCGCGACGTCCCGCCCCGCGTCTTGATCGAATCCCTCCGGTACGTGCCCAAGGGCGGGCGCCTGCCGGTCGAGGCGCTCCACGGGGGCACGGAGGAAGCGACGCTTCCACCCGGCATTCGGCAGGTGGAGGTCCGCTACACAGCCCTCGACTTCTCCTCGCCCGCCCGACACCGGTTCCGCGTGCGCCTCGGCCGGGACCCATCGGAGTGGTTGGAGATGGGTGGCGACCGGTCCGTCGTCTTTTTCGAACTGCCGCCCGGCCGGCATCGCGTTCAGGTGCTCGCCGCCGGCAGTGACGGAATCTGGAACCTGAACGGAGCGCAACTGGCTTTCACCGTCGCTCCCTTCGTGTGGCAAACCCTCTGGTTTCGGGCGGGCGTCGTGCTCACCGTGCTCGGATTGGCGGGCGCCGGAGGGTGGATGGTCTCCTACCGGCGATTGCGCAACCTGAACGTCCAGGTCGCCCTCCGGCAACTGGCGACCTCCCTGACCGCCGCTCTCGATGCCCGCGCTCTCGGGCTTCGTGTGGCCGAGACCTGCCGCACCCTTTTTCATCACGATGCGTTCTTTCTGGTCCTCCTTGATCCCCAGGGTTCCGTTCGCCTCACCGCCCATGCCGAGGATGCCGATCCCGTCACGCGCCGACCGAAGCCCGTCCCGCAGGGCATGACCTCCCTGGGGCCGACGCATGCATCCGTCCTCGCCGGGCAGCCTCTCCTCGTCAACCGGGATGGACGCCCGGACGATAAACCGGACGCCGTCACGCCGGCGGGACAGGCGATCTGGGATCGACGCGCGGCCTCCATGTTGTTCGCCCCGATCCGTTGGGAGGATCAGA
>JBBQIU010000642.1:0-3010 GCA_038325245.1 Verrucomicrobiota bacterium | reverse complement strand
GGACGCGGCTGCCGAGGACGGGGTTCTGCGGGGAAGGGAGCATGACGCTGCCGCTGACGGTCAGGGCGACGTTGGTAGCGGCGAAGAGGTCGGGTACGGGGAGATCGTCGGCGAGGAAGCGGACACGTCCCTCGTCGAGTTGCATGGGGAGATTGGTGGCGAGACCGAGGAGGGTGCCGGGCTGGATGACGGCAAGTTCGGACACGGTGAAGCGGGGGACCGGGGCGCCTTCGAAGTGGAAGACGGCATTGCTCATGCCGAATCCGGCGGGGCCGGCGAGGACGGCGCCGCCGAGACTGGCGCGGAACGGCTGGGTGGGAGAGGGCGAGAAGAGATTGGTGAGGCCGGTGAGTTGCAGGGAGACGTTGGTGAGGGTGATGCCCTTGGTTCCGCCGAGGCGGGCGCTGCCAAGGGCGAGACCGAGGGCGTCGACGCCGAGGAAGGGCGACTGATGCACGGGCACTGAAAGGAAGCCGCAGGCCGCGGCGGTCAGGGCGCCGCCGGTGGAGTCGGAGAGGATATTGGCGGGGATGGCGAAGGCCATGCCGGCGTCGAGGCGCAGTGTGAGCTGGTTGTCGAAGGCGGGATCCGGTTTGAGGGTGAGCCCGGTGCCGGCGGGGCAGAGTTGGCTTTCGCTTCCCAGCAGGGAGACGCGCCAGTCCCCCTCGCGGTAGAGGTCGAGCTGGGTTCGAAGCCGGACGGTGCCAGTAGGGAGTCCGTCGAGGCTGAACGAAGCCGCGGCATCGGCGATCTCGAGGATGTTGGTCTGGTTGGGAAGGGGGAACTGAAGGGCGGCGAAGAGATTGGTGAGATAGGGGAGATGCTGGGAGGGGAAGACGAGCTTTGCCTGGCAGACGGCCAATTCGAGGGGCTTCAAAGCCGGGCACCTGGTAGCCGAGATCGCGGAATTGCAGAGCGCCGCTGAAGGAGGCGGACGCCGGCTCGAACTGGACGGTGACGGCGATGGGATTGGTGGGGGAAAGTGAGATGGCGGGGCCGACCTGGCCTGGGAGGCCGGGAGGAGTTGCGAGCGTGATGGCCTGGAGCTGGCTGGTCTGGCCCTGGGGCGACGCGAGGAAGTTGGTGAAGATCCGGTTGGTCGCGCAGAGGCTGGTCCGGAAGAACTCCGGGAGAAGGAGCGTGCCATGGGTCAGGGCCACGCTGAGGGAGGTGGTGCTGGCGGCGATCCGGACGGCGGCATTGGTGACCAGCAGGTGGAAGTTTGTCCGGTTCAGGGTGGACGGAAGCGGGGTCTGGCGGGCGAAGAGTCCGGCGGAACCGCGAAACGTCAGTGCGCCGTCCGGTTCGGCCGTGGAGAACTCGAGGCCGAACCCGCCGTTGAACAGGACGAAATTGTCGTCCATGCGCCAGTCGAGGCCATCGGCCTGGGTATCGAAGCGGAGACGACCGGCATTGAAATCATAACCGACCGTGACAGCGAAGAGATTGGTGGTGGTGGACACGCGGACGGAGAGTTGCCCGGAGCCCGCGACGGACTGAAGGCCGGCGAGCGAGCCGGCGACCTGAAGGGTGGTGGTGAGGCCCAGGCGTCCGAATGGAAGCGGGCCGCCCGTGGCGGCGGCGATCTGGAATGAGCCGTCGGTTCGGCGGCATCGTGTTTGACCGGGAGACAGAGGTTGGAGGGCGGGCCACGAGATGCTTCTGATGGAGCCTGGCCTCGGCGCGCACCGAATCGCGCCCGACCTGGGTCAGGGCTGCCATGTCGGGTCCCTCGCCCAGCAGGAGTCGATCATCGGCGGCTACGAAGGCCCGGGCACTACCTCGGACGACGGCGAGACGTTCGAGTTGGAGTTCGAGGAAGCGTTCCTCGGTTTCCAGGGTCTCGGCCGCGAGCGTGGCGTCGTCGTGAATAGTCTGGAGAACCTGGCGCAGGCTGGACGTGGTGAGGGCGTGGGTAAGATTGACGTTCTGTTCGACGGCCAGCAGGACGCTGCCGGACCATGCGTTCAATTCGGAGAAGGGAAGCGTGATCTGCGGGGCGAGGTAGGCAGGGGGGGCGCCGAGAGGTCCGAGGTCCAGTTCTGGCAGGTTGCCGACCTGACGGGCCAGGCCTTCCAGCGCGGCATTCATGGAGCCGAAGTAATCGACGAACGCCTGGCGGAGGGACTCCCCGGCGTCGGCGATCTCGGCGAGGTTCAGGGTGGGACGGAGCAGGGTGAGTTCGCGTGCCAGCTCGAACCGGAGGTCCCGGGCTTCGAAGCGGAAACCGTAGGTCGGGTCGTCGTAGACGATGCGGGCGGAGAAATTCATGCCGTTGGGAAGGGCCAGGACGCCCTCACCGTGCAGCCGCAAGGGTCCCGGGGCGCGGAAGGTGAGGGTCAGGGGTTGCCGGCGTGAGATGCCAAGGGTGACGCCCTGGAAGCCCGCCGAGCCGTGGGCCGCGAGATCGAAGGCGCCAGTGTGGTCGAACGAAGCGTTGAGGACTTCCAAGTGGCCATCGAATTTGGGAAGAGCGAGTCGCCCCCGGAACGCCCCGACGATCCAGCCCGCGTGACGATCGGCCATGGCGGCCCCGGCGGCCTTGTCGATGATGAGATCGCCCGGAAGGAGGAGGTCGGCGAGGCCGAGCGGGGAGAGGTCGCGCCGCGCACGTTCGGATTCCCAGAGCGCGACCGCGACATTGCGGGCGGCGACAAGGACGGGGACCGCCTGTTCGAGATAAAGGCGCCGGCGCGGGGCGTCGCCGATCGCGGCGAAACGCCGGGCTTCGTTGAGCAGGATCCTTCGGGCGCGGTTCAACTCGGACCAGGCGCGCTGGGCGGCGCCGACTTCGGCAAGGCGGGCGATCAGGATGGGGAGCTGGGTGCCTTCCCAATCGGCGGTCGCGGCGATGTTCATCCGACGCCGGAGCTGTTCGTTGAGGGTTCCCAGTTCCACGAGGGCGAGCAGTGGATCGATCGCGTTGAGGGAGCCGGGCTGGGTGGCGGCCTCGGCGATGATGTCGTTCAGGCGTTCGTGGGCGCGTTCGAACGGGGGCGCGGCGAAGGTC
>JBBQIU010000641.1:0-3029 GCA_038325245.1 Verrucomicrobiota bacterium | reverse complement strand
GCCGGTTGCCCAACCGGCAGGCGCAACCTACCGTTCGGGTCAAGGCGCCGGGAGTTCGACGAGCCTGATGTTTCGCACGTGGGCCTTGGTCTCGTAGGTGGCGATACCGAGCGGGACACTTTCCTCGATCGGACCGGAGCGCAGGCTGAAGGTCTTACCCTCCGTCTCGATATCGACGACCTTGTCCTTGTCGATCCAGGCCTCGAGCTTTCGAGAAGTGACGCGGAGGCGAATGGCGTACCAGCGGTCGATCTCGAAGGCCATGAACTTGGTCGTTTCGTTGGACGACGCGTCGTTCCCGTCGATGTTGGAAATCCCGACGACCCCACCGCCCCAGCCCCCAACGATGAGGGAGGCATTCGTGTTGGCGATGGGGAAGGTCAGGCCGCAAAAGAAATCATTTCCGGAGACGCGACGGGCTTCCAGGGAGAGTTCGTAATTCATCCTGGGCAGGCTGTTGGTCCAATGGACGCCCGTCATGTAACCCTGGTCGATCACGAGCAAACCGTTCGCGACGGAGACCTCGCCGTGGCCGGCGAAGTCGGTGATGGCCCAGCCGCGCAGTGTCTTGCCGTCGAAGAGGGAGCGTTCCTTGCCACCGGCGGGGGCATTCGTCTCGGCGGCGCGTGTGGCGGCGGGCAGGGCGAGGGTCGTGGCCAAAGTGAAAGCGGATAGGGCAAGAGCCAGGGCGGGGTTTTTGGCGCGTTGCATGGGCCTCAGCAAAGCGTGTTGGCGGCGGCGTGCAATGCGAATTCTTGTCCGGAGCCGACGTGGCGGTGTCGTTTCGGTTGCGCAGGGGTGGGGAGGATCGAGATGCTCGGCCCATGGCCAATCGGAATTGTCACCAGTGCGGGACGCCGTATCTGCTCAGTGGCACGCCTGGACGCAGCGAGACCTGCGAGAAATGTCGCGCGGACCTCCACGTTTGCCTGAACTGCGCGCATTATGATCGCCGGGTGGCGCATCAGTGTCGGGAGCGACGCGCTGAGCCGGTGGCAGAGAAGGGGGCGGCGAATTTCTGTGAGCTCTTCGAGTTCGTGATGCGGGATTGGCAGGCCGGTGCTGAGAACGCTCGCGAAGCGGCGGCCCGGGACCGTTTCAAGCAACTCTTCGGCGGTGATTGAAGCTGGGGTGACGCAGTCAGGCGTTGGTGGACCTGGGGGCCTTCTCGACGATGCAGCCCTGTGCCGTGGAGTGCTCAGTTGCAGGCCGGGAGGCGGGCGAACAATCTCCACCCTCCTCCTTCAATCAAAAACATTATGCATGGCATGAGAACGTTTCCTGCTCCGACCCCGATTCGTCGACGCCCTGTTGGGTTTACTTTGATCGAACTGCTGGTGGTGATCGCCATCATCGCGATCCTGGCATCCATGCTCCTGCCGGCCCTGGCGAAGGCCAAGACCAAGGCCCAGGGGATCCTTTGCATGAGCAACACCAAGCAACTGGGATTGGCTTGGCGGCTGTATTCCGACGAAAACGACGACAAACTCGTCGGTGCCGCCGGTTGGACGCCCCCCGCCGGGCGTGCGGTCCCGAGCTGGATCCTGGATAGCTGGCTCAGCTTGAACGACAAGGCGGCCCGGTCGAACTGGGACCATGACAATTACACGAGGAAAAGCCCGCTGTATCCGTTCACAGGTGAAGCCGTAGGCATCTTCAAGTGCCCTGCGGACAAGACGATAGCCAGGCCCACCGCGGGCCCGATGAAGGGCCAGAGCGTGCCGCGCATCCGCTCGGTCTCGATGAACAATTGGACCGGAGGACCCGGGTGGGGCAATTCAGGACCTTGGACTCCAAGCGCGGCCAAGGGTTGGCGCGTGTATTTGAAGCTCACCGACATGGCAGATCCTGGTCCTTCGAGCACGTTCGTTTTCCTGGATGAACGCGAGGACAGCATCAACGACGGGTACTTCGTCGTGGACATGGCGGGCTATACGCAAGTGGACGGAGGCGCCATCACGGCCAGTCGATTCAAGATCGTGGATTACCCCGCGAGCTACCACAACGGAGCCGGTGGCCTTGCGTTCGCGGATGGGCATTCCGAGATTCATAAATGGCTGGATGGCCGGACGAAGCCCGGCATCTCGAAGACCGATCGGCCGCTGGATATTTCGTCTCCGAACAATCGTGACGTGCTGTGGATGCAGGAGCGTTCGACGCGATTCCAGTGAGACGGTGGGATGGAAAAGGTCATGGCCCGTCGGAAGGAAGCCTTCTGACGGGCTGTTTTCATGGGGAAGGATGTTTTGGGGGTAACTTCTCGGGTGGGTCCCTTGACTCCACCATCTGCTGTGTGTTAACCCCTCGGAAGCCTCAAGCTGATGTAGCTACCGAGGGCGCTCTATGCGGTGTCCCAAGTGCGGAGGTCCCGATGACAAGGTGATCGATTCCCGAAGTTCAAGGGAGGGCCGGGCGATCCGTCGGCGTCGGGTGTGTCTGAAGTGCGGGCATCGCTACACGACTTACGAGCAGATCGAACGAAGTGAGTTGGTGGTGGTGAAACGGGACGGCCGTCGGGAAGTGTTTTCCAGGGACAAGCTCCTGGGGGGATTGCAGAAGGCCTGTGAGAAGCGCCCGGTGGGGTTGGAATTGATCAATGATCTGGCGGAGAGGATCACCGAGGAATTGGCCAACGAATTTGACCGTGAGGTGCCGGTGATGGCGATCGGGGGACGCGTGATGACCGCGCTCCGGGGCATCGACAAGGTGGCTTACGTCCGATACGCAAGCGTTTATCGTCGGTTCGAGGAAGCCGATGAATTCGTGGAAGTGGTAACCAAGCTCGAGCAGCAACGCCATGATTCAGCTACGCTCCGACTGCCTGGTATTTGAAGTGGCCGGCGGCGACAAAATCCCGTGCTCGGTGGAGAAACTCACCATCGAGGTTCTGGCCGAGTCCCTTGGGGATCTTGACCCGGAGGTGATTCGCCACGCCGCCGCCGCGGTTCTGCACTATTTCCGGGACGATCTTGGCCGGGACACGGTGACGCTGGAGGAGTTCACCGGCGCCCTGGAACATGTGCTTAAGG
>JBBQIU010000640.1:0-3031 GCA_038325245.1 Verrucomicrobiota bacterium | reverse complement strand
TCGGCGCCGGCCTTTTCGGCGGGGAAGGGTTCATCATGCAACGCCTCCAGGGCGACGGCTGGGCCTTTATCCATGCCGGCGGCACACTGATCCAAAGGGACCTCGCTCCAGGCGAAACGCTCCGCGTCGACACGGGTTGCGTCGTCGCTTACCAGTCCTTCGTTGATTTCGACATTCAATACGTGGGCAAGATCAAGACGGCCCTGTTCGGCGGCGAAGGACTCTTCTTCGCGACCCTGCGCGGTCCCGGACGGATCTGGCTCCAATCGCTCCCGTTCAGCCGCCTCGCGGACCGTATCTATTCCGCCTCAAAGAAGGCCGGCGGTGCTGGCGGACGCGGCGAAGGATCCATCCTTGGCGGCCTCGGCCGCATGCTCGACGGCGACAATTCCTAGTCTTCGCAAAGCAACCTCCATGCCTCCATCTTCACAAGATCCCACGCCCCCCGTCGCCCCACGTTTCTGGCAGGAAGATCCCTGGCGTGTCCTCCGCATCCTTTCCGAATTCGTGGACGCCTTTGAAATCATGTCCCAGGTGCCCCCTGGCATCACGATCTTCGGGTCCGCTCGCACGCCCCCCACCGACCCCTATTACGCCCTCGCCGTTGATCTGGGACGCGCCCTCGCGAAAGACGGCTTCTCCGTCATCACTGGCGGCGGGCCCGGAATCATGGAAGCCGCCAACCGGGGGGCCTCCGAGGTCGAGAGGGCCCTCTCCGTCGGCTTGAACATCAAACTCCCGCACGAACAGGCACCCAATCCCTTCGCAGGCGTCAAGGTCGACTTCCGCTACTTCTTTGCCCGCAAAGTCTGCCTCGCCAAATACAGCACCGGCTTCGCCTACTTCCCCGGCGGATTCGGAACCCTCGATGAATTCGCGGAACTCGCCACGCTCGTTCAGACCGAGCGCATCCCCCGCTTTCCACTCGTGTTCTTCGGCCGAAAACATTGGGAGGGACTCATCCGCTGGATGGAGGACGTTCTCGTCCCCGGAGGCACGATCTCGCCCGAGGACACCCAGCTTTATCACGTCACCGACAGCGTCGACGAAGCCGTCGAATGGTTCCGCGAGTTCCGGCGCAAAACCGGCACCCCGCACCGCGCTCCACAAGCCTTCCGCTGACGCTGAATCCGGAATTCGTACCTGCCCGTTCCTTGTGCATCACGTCACCCGACTCGACCACGGACTCACCATTGCCACCGCCGAGATGCCTCACATGGCGAGTGTGAGCGTCGGTGTCTGGGTCAGCGTCGGCGGCCGTCACGAGCCCGCCGGCATCAACGGCGTGGCCCACTTCATCGAGCACATGCTCTTCAAGGGCACCCGACGAAGATCCGCGTTGCAAATCTCCCAGGCCGTCGAGGGCATCGGAGGTTACCTGAATGCCTTTACCAGCGAGGAGCACACCTGTTTCTACTCCAAGGCGCTTCGCCACCGCCTCGAGGATCTCGTCGATGTCCTCTTCGACATGCTCGTCAATTCCCGGTTCGCCCCCACCGATATCCGCCGCGAGCGCGAGGTCATCCGCGAGGAGGTCACCATGTACCTCGACCAGCCCCAACATCACGTCCAGGAGCTGTTCAATGAGATCATGTGGCCCGATCATCCCCTGGGCCGACCCCTCACAGGAACCTTCGAAACCCTCGAACATATCGGCAAAACCCAGCTCCTCGGCTTCCTCCACTCCAATTACACCGCCTCGTCCCTCGTCGTCGTCGCCGCGGGCGCCGTCCGCCACGCCGACGTCGTCGACTCCGTCCGTCACCGCGCGCTCTGCATTCCCGCCGCGCCGCGCTCTCAAGGGACCCCCTTCACCGGCGCCCGCACCGCCCCAGCCATCCGTCTCTTCCGAAAGAAAACCGAGCAATCCCAGATCGCCATCGGGTTCCGAACCTGCTCGCGCAACGATCCACGCCGGTTCGCGCTCCGCCTTCTCAACATCGTCCTCGGCGAGAACATGAGTTCCCGTCTGTTCCAGCTTGTCCGCGAAGACCGGGGTCTCGCCTATTCCATCTACAGCACTCCCAGCCTTTGGGAGGACGTCGGGGATATCGTCGTTTCCGCCGGACTCGATGCCGCCAAGATCGAACCGGTCCTTCGCCTCATCACACGCGAATTCGGACGCCTCTCGAGAAATACAATCTCGCCCTCCGAACTTCAGCGCGCCCAGGACTACGCTCTCGGCCAGATCGACCTCGCCCTTGAAAACACCGAACATCACATGATGTGGCTCGGCGAGCAGCTCATCGGCAGCGGTCGGCTCCTCTCCATCGACGAGGCCAGGAGCCAGGTCACCCAGGTCGATGCAGAGGCCATCCGCGCCGCAGCTCGCGATTTCTTCCGCCCCGAACGGTGCGCCCTCGCCGTCGTCAGCCCCATCCGGTCGGATGCCCCGCTCCGGCGCGCCTTCGACCCCTGACCCCCATCCTCGATGCCCACGCTCGTCGAGCTCGCTCCGACGACACATTCGCCCGAATCCCTCGCGGCCACGCTCCGCGCCCACGCCGCCCATGGTCTCGTGCTCCTCCGCAGTGCCTGCTTCGAAATGCCCGAAGCGCGGTACTCGTTGGTCACCGCCAACCCCTTCCTCTCTCTCCGTGCCCGCGGTTCGCTCTGCGAGATTCACCGACCCGATTCCCCCGGTGTTGTTCACTTCGGCAATCCCTGGCGGCTTCTCGAGGCCCTGCTCGCCCGGTTCGAATTGCTCGACGAGATGGACCTCCCCTTCCCCCTCGGAGGCGCCTTCGGCTATTGGGGATACGGCCTCCGCCGATTCATCGAACCCCGCCTGGGCCCCGGCCCCGCCGATGATCTCGAACTGCCCGATGCCACGGTCGGCTTCTACGACAGCCTCGTCGTCTTCGACCATCACACTCGTCAAACGTGGATCGTCTCCACCGGGGTCCAACCCGACGGCTCCCGCAACGACCGTCACGCGCGGCGTCATGCCGATCACTGGCGCCGGGTCCTGTCCAGCCCGCCCGATCCCGGCCTCGAATCCCCTGCTCCGGTCATCGCACCCGGGGGTACC
>JBBQIU010000639.1:0-3037 GCA_038325245.1 Verrucomicrobiota bacterium | reverse complement strand
CGCTCCGTTGTAGGTGGCCTCGGTGAGGCCGCGACGGGACCACCCGGTCCCGCCTCCGTGTTGTAGGTGGTCCCGCGTACGCGGGAAGTCCGCGACGCGACCGCCCGGTCCCGCCTCCGCCCTCCGCGTCGTCATCGCGATGCCAATCCCGCGCCACCAGTCCCGCATTCGCGGGACCACCTACAACGGAAAGAAGATCGTTCGAAACAATCTTCTCTCACGTTGCGGCTGGGGCGAAATCGAAACCGTCAGCCGACCCCATCAGCCTTTCGCTTCATCAGCGGGACCGGGCTCCTGCATCCCGAGCTTTTCCATCATGTCGTAGAGGGTTGGACGACTGATGCCCAACTCCACCGCCGCCGGAGCAATTTTGCCTCCGTGACGCCGCAGCGCCGAGCGGATCATGTCACGCTCGAGCGACTCCCGGGCATCCTTCAAGGTGAGAATCGGAGCACCCGCGTTCGCGGTCTCCAGTTCCAAATCGGCCGCCGTCAGGCGGGTTCCTTCGCCCATGATGACCGCGCGACGGATCCGGTTCTGCAGTTCGCGAATATTCCCGGGCCACGGATGGCGATAGATCGCGCGCAGCGCATCCTGTGAAAAGACGAGGTTCTGGCGATTATTCTCCGCTCCGAACCGAAGCAGGAACGCCTGTGCGACCAGCCGCAGATCGTCCTCACGATCCCGCAGCGGAGGAAGGTGAAGCCGCACGACCGCCAGCCGGTAGAAAAAGTCCTCGCGAAACGTGCCTTCCTTGATCCCGCGCTGCAGGTCGACATGCGTCGCCGCAACCACGCGCGCGTCGACCTTGATCTCCCCGCGCCCGCCGATCCGCTCAATCGTCTGCTCCTGGAGGAAACGCAGCAGCTTGACCTGGATGCTCAGCGGAACCTCGCCGATTTCGTCGAGAAAAAGCGTGCCGCCGGTGGCGTGCTCGATCCGCCCCTTGCGCTGCACATGGGCACCGGTGAAAGCACCCTTCTCGTGACCAAAGAGTTCGCTCTCGAGCAGCGTCTCGGGAATGGCACTGCAATTGATCGCGATGAACGGCCCCTCGCGCCGCGAACTGAGATTGTGGATCGCCCGGGCCGCCACTTCCTTGCCCGTGCCACTCTCGCCCAGGACGAGGACCGGCGCATCGGTCGCCGCGACCTTGCGGATCGACGCAAACACGCCCTGCATGACCGTGCTGGTGCCGATCATGTCCTCGAACCCGTCGATGCGGACGGACCGCTGCATCACCCGAAAATCGTGCTCCAGCGTGGCGACATGGAAGCAGCGGCGCAGGAGGAGTTTGAGTTCCTCAAGATCCGCCGGCTTGGCCACAAAGTCGTAGGCGCCGGCTCCGATGGCTTGGAGGGCCACCTGCCGCTCATTCTGTCCGGACGCGATCACCACCTTGGTATTGGGATCGATCTCGAGGATCTCCGCCAAGGCGGCCAGCCCTTCCTCCGGCGTGCCCGCACGGGGGGGCAGCCCCAAATCCAGCAACACCACCGCCGGCCGATGCGCCTTGAACAACTTGAGCGCGGTCGGCCGGTCACCCGCCTGGATCACCTCGTAGTCCGATGCAATCGCCCAACGCAACTGCGTCCGGATCTCATCATCGTCATCCACGATCAGAAGGGCGGGTTTCATGCGTCGTCAGAGAGCTAAGCCATCCCGCGGCAAATGCAAAGTCCCGAGTGGCTGTGGATGGAACGGGCACTCACCCTACGCCCGATCATCTGCCAAGCAGGTTGTCACGTAAGGACTGACCCTCTGGATCGGCTGCAAACCCTAGCCTGGAACCTTGCGAGATTGCGCACTCGTAGGTGGCGTTGGACATGCGGTTCGCCCTCATGTTTGCCCGCGATTGCCGCAAGCAGAACGCGGCACGATTCCCTAATGCGAACGTCTGGACTCTTTCGGCGGGCATTGTTCAGGAACTCAAATTCCCCATTGGAAAGCACTCCGCATGATTGCCATTTCCGCTCCAACCGCTGGAGCGGATTTTCCTCTGACATCCATGTGAAATCCGGGTCCATTATCGCTCCATGTCTGGCTGGCGTTTGAGGAATGATCTGAAATCCACCTTCGGAATTTTCGGGAAAAAACCTGCGGCGGTCGCCTCTGCGATGGCACGGTCTCCCGTTTTCGGCATGATGGCCTCAAAATCGAGGCCGGGTAAGTAGTTGTTCAGGAACCACGTCGTGTTCCTTTCAATGGCTTCGGCTTGCGAAGCGAATCGCCCCGGAAGCCTCGCGTAGCGGGCCGGGTTCTCCGTAAGCAGGTTGACCAACGTTTCCGGGGTCGGTTGGAGAGCCGCGAGAACCGCGTCGATGTCTGCTTTGTCCTTTTCGTGAAATTGCTCTGGGGCATACCGCAGCAACTTTTGCATCACGGTATCCAACGGGTGAACGAGGCGAAACAGACTCCCCATTGGACCGACCAACTCGCTCGTCCGGCTGGCCCAGGGGCCAAGCAATTTCAGCAGTCCCTCATCAAGCAGTTCTATATTTATGTCCGTTTCCATGCTCTTGCCATTTACGAACTCGGCAAACTTGTCGGTTGCGAGCGCGACGATGTCGTTGGTTGACCTGTCAGGCAGCAAGGTTAACGCAAGGGACCCGGAACCGAAGATGGTCGTCACATGGGGCGGGTTTCCGCAGGCAAACTCCGCCATCAGCCGGTCCAGTGCAGTGATCGTGGAAAGGATACCAGGGTCGATTTGGACCGCGGGGTGCTGGGGATCGACTTCATAGGCGATGGCGATGTCATCGAGCTGCAGTCGGTGTTCGAGCCCCTTCAACTTTACGATCATGTCGTGTTCGGTTGCGACCACACTCGTCGCCCCAAAAGCATGCCCGGATTTCGTCACTACAATGTAAGGACCTTGTGCTGGGGGCTTCATTGAATTCGTTCTTAACTAGGCTGATTATGGCGTTACCGGAGGCAAGTGCATACCCCTATGGGAAAATGAACGCGGACGTCCTTGAATGGCACATGAAACGCGTTCGCTCGATTCAGCGACACTTCCGCTTGAACACGGTCGACA
>JBBQIU010000638.1:0-3038 GCA_038325245.1 Verrucomicrobiota bacterium | reverse complement strand
GGAGAGTTCGCTCCCAATGTCGAGCAGGTGAGTGCGTGACCAGTCGATCCGATCCAGGCCACCGTACCAGAGCGCTGGATACTCCCAAATCTTTGACCAGCTTTGGAACTCCCGCAATCCGAGCGGCCTGGCGAATGCATTGAGTTCGCCCATCAACACCTGCCAGCGGGGCGAGAACATCTCCGGAAGGTTCGCGAGGAAACGGTGCGGACGGACCGGCGCGACAACCTTGCGGGCGGCGACGAACTCATGCGCACGGATCCAGGATTCATCATTGGCCAGCACCTCGAAACCGCAGGTGGCCAATAGGGTCGCGACCGACCCCCGGGTGAAGATGAAGCAATGTTCCCACGGATCGAAGACTTTGGGGGTGATGGGGCCAAAGTCCGGCACTGACGGGATCATCAGGGGCAACTGGAGAAAAACCAGGCCCCCGGGGCGAAGGGCCTGCCAGGCCGCATCGAGAAACGACCTGGGATTCAGCGCATGCTCGAGCACATCGCAGGCGACAACGAGATCGCAGACCGGAACCTCGGTCCCGGGAAATACTCCTGCCCGGATATCGAGCCCCGTCGCGTTCCGGACCGATTCGGCAGTGGCGGGATCGGGCTCGACACCGCAGACCGTCCAACCCTTTGACCGCAATCGGGTCAGGAGCGTGCCTTCGGCACAGCCAATTTCGACGACGATGCCTGTGGACGTGGCGGTGTGCGCCTCGATCGCGGCCACCCAGCGGTCCACCCGTCCGTCGCGTTCAAGGACTTCTCGCCGTTGGTGCAGGGTCGGGTGGGCCTTCTCACGCTGGCGTTCATGCCAGTAACCCTCCATGCTGTAAAAGGCGGCCACGCGGTCGGGGCGCAGGCGTCTGCGCGATACGTGGTTCCCGCAGCGCTCACAGACAAAATAAACGTCACTGCACGGGCTTGGACCCTTTGCATGCCCGCCGCACCAGCAGGTGTCCGTGGCAAGAAACCAGTCTTCGGGTGCGGGAGGGGCGGCTTGGCCGGGAGTGTCGGGTAAGGGTTCTCTCACGACGGATCGGGGTATCCGAAGCGGCTGAAGTCGCCCGGCGCGACTGCCTTCAGGTGTGCGCGCCACGATGCGTCCGAATGCCAGGTTGCGTTGTCGCCGGTGCGGTAGAAAGTCCGGTGGCCGGCGCGGGTCATGCGATCAAAGCGCGTCCACTCAAAGACGAATTCAGGGGAGAGCTTAGGTTGCACGCCCACGAAGGCCGCCAAACCTGCGAGTACCGAAGGGTCCTCCTTGAGGGCCTCAAAGCGCACGAGATGCACGCGGGAGGGATTGGCCTGCTGCATCGCGAACGCCGTTTCGTAGAAGGAGGTGTATCCACGATAGGCTTGCTGAATCCAGTGGGGAAGGTCCTCGATTTTAGCCGACCAACGTTCGGTCGCGGTGTGGTACCAACTGTAGATCGTGGGATGCGGATTCCGGATGAGGATGATCGCCGGATCGGATCCGAGCACGGGGCCTCCGTGGACCCCGTTGGGCGCCGCGTTGATGTAAACGGGCTGAACGGGAACTCCGTCCTCGCGGAGCTTCATCGCGTAGGTGGCGAGCGGATTGAGTTCTTCGGTCCGCTGGCGGGCTTCCGGGTTCTCAACGTATTGGTTCGCGAAGAAGACGAGGTCGAACAGACCGGTGAAGCTGGTCCAGAGAAAGTGGCTGCCAGTGCGGGGGAACGCAAAGTAGTCGATCCGTTTGGCGAGCGTGGTGCCGAAATAGTAGCCGTCCGAGTGCATGCGGTGAGAGGCGGGTCGGTTCAGGGGAACCGTGCGCAGATGAAGAAACTCTGCATGGCGTCGGGGCCGTCGTCCGCCGCCACGATCACGCCCTTGCGGGTGGACAGGGCATCACGGAGGATTTCCGGGGTTGGTTTCCACTTGTGGCCGTCGCCCACAAAGGCCGAGCCCGGGTGCCAGATCGCGCAGTCCGGATGTGGCAGATAGAGGAAGAGAACTCCCCCTCGGCTCAGGCGGCTGATCCACAGGTCCAGCGCCTCCCTCCATTCAGTGATGTGTTCAAGGCAGTGGGAGCTGAAAACGTAGTCCACCGAGCCGGCGGCAAAGTCTTCGACGTGGCGCTGCCTCCCCGGACCCCGTTCGAGGTCCACGGGCGTTGCGCCGGGGAGAGGCCAGAGACCGGCGCCGACATCGATGCCTTGGCCCACGCAGTGCTTGGAAGCTTCCCGAAAAATGGCGAAGGAGGCCCCGCCGACGAAGAGGTAGTCGGGATAAAAGTGTCCAAGGTATCGCCACCCGCCCGCCGCACGTTCCACACCCGGCTGCGCCAGCCAATGCCGGTAGGCATGAAAGAGATCAGGCGCGTAAGGATAGTCTTCCAGGGCGAGCATGCAGTTTCTTCGATAGGTCGGGTGAGGGACCGTTAAACCGTCCCGTTCAGGATAAGTCGAGAGTGTCGTCGCGCGGTGGCAGAAGCACGCGCCTTCTTCACCCATGGCCCTCGCTTGGCCTTGGATTCAGGCCGGGCACGCATCCGGGTTGCGGGAGGCGTTGCGGGCAAAGCAGGGAGTTGATTCAAACGACGTCGGCGAAGGCGGGGCGCGTCTTTTGAAACGCGAAATAACCGGCGCAAATCACAGCGATCCCGCACCCGTAGGTGTAGCCCAGGCTCAGTGCAGACGGAGAATTGCCCCAGAGCACGGCTTCCCGAGCCATGTTCACGGTTTGCAGCAGCGGGTTGAAGCGTAGCACACTCCACAATGCGGGTGAGAGTGCAGCCACCTTTTCGGGCGGGAAGAAAATACAACTGGTGTAGAGCAGCACCACATTGAGGAATCCCATGACTTGCTGCAAATCCCGAAGGAATACTCCGAGTGCCGACAGGAACCAGCCGATACCAAGGACCAGCAAAACGAGGGGAAGGGTCACGACAGGGAGCCAGAGCGCGGTCCAAGTGAAGGGGTGACCGAGGAACACCGCCCCGACGAGAAAGAGCAGCAGGCTGACACCAAAGTGGAACAGCGAGGAACCGACCGCCGACGCGGGCAGGATCTCCAA
>JBBQIU010000637.1:0-3043 GCA_038325245.1 Verrucomicrobiota bacterium | reverse complement strand
ACATCACCCGCAGAAAACGCGAGCCGGGCCACCCGGCCTTCGCGGTAACTGGTCACTTCCAGCCGAGTCGACAGCGCTGAAGGCGATGACAATCAGCCAGATCCAGGCGATCAGGCACGCGAGACCGGCCACCGTCGAGAGAGCGAGGGAGAGACTCATTCGCGGAAGGAGATGGGTGGAGATAAGGCCAGGTGGGCGTTCCGGGCAAGTACGGATGTAGTCCGAATGAAAGGACTTGGAATCGACGCTTGCTTCATGGGTTGAAGGTTTTAGCGTGTCCGACTCTTGCGAGGGTGGTGAGTGCCCGGCGCATTGGGAACCAACGAACGACGATTTTATGGCAGTTACGGCAAACGAAATGCGCCGCGGGATGGCGATCGACTACAACGGGGACATCTGCGTGGTGTTGGAAACCCAGCATCGGACGCCTGGAAATCTCCGCGCCTTCGTGCAAGCCAGCCTGCGGAGCGTGCGCACCGGGAAGTCGATGGATGTGCGCTTCAGTTCCGCCGAGAAGGTGGAGGTGATCCCGCTGACCACGACGAAGATGGAGTTTAGCTACAAGGATGGGGATGACTACGTCTTCACCAATCCGGAGAACTACGAGACCGTCAATCTGACTCCCCAGATTTTGGGCGATGCGAAGAATTACCTGATGGAGAATCAGGGGGCGACCATCACGTTTGTGGGGGAGAAGCCGATCATCGTGGAGATTCCGGCGAGCGTGGTGTTGAAGGTGACCGACGCCCCGGACGGGGTCAAAGGGGACTCTGCAAACAACGTCATGAAGACGGTCACCATGGAGACAGGGATCACGCTTCAGGCGCCGTTGTTCATTAAGACAGGCGAACGCCTCAAGATCGATACCCGGACGGGGAAGTACATGGAGCGTGCGTAGGATTGGGTTTGCCGGTGGAGATCCCCGGGACCCCGGTGGGCCGGCTCAGGAATGATTCCGGCCTAATTGTTCGGGTCTAGTCGGACGGTTCCAGGGAGGAACGGACGCCGTACTTTTTTGCCAGAGTGAGGCAGACGGCGAGTGGCTTGACACCGGAGGTGCAGCCAGGTTCGGACAGTGATGCCGCCGCGACGCAGATGCCGGTGAGCAGGCATCGGGAAAGTTCCCAGCCTTCGTGGAGGCCAAGCAGCACTCCCGAGGCGAAGGCATCGCCAGCGCCTGCGGTTCCGGCGATGTGTTTCTGGGGAACCTTGAGGGAGGACTGCCAGACGTCCTCGCCTTTCCGGGTGCGTGCGAAGGCGCCTTCCGGGAAGTGAATCACGACCAGTTCTCGAATCCCCATCTGAAGCAGGGCGCCGGCGGCGTGGCGGAGAGAGACAGTGTCGAGGGCGCCGTCGTTCTGGCGGATCTTGAAGCCCGAAATCTTGCCCGCCTCGTGTTCATTCACGACGAGGTAATCGGTGTACTTCAAAGCCGGGACCACAAATTTGGCATAGCGATCGCTATCCTCGGTGACGACGTCGACGGATGTCTTGAGACCGGCTTCCTGGGCCTTTGCGAGGATGGCGGAGCCGCGTGTTCCGTACTTCTTGTCGGGTTGGTCCAGGGCATCGAGGAGGAGGAGGTAACCGAGGTGAAACAGCTTGGCCTTGGACTTCGAGAAATCGATCTCGCTGCCGTCCCAGAGGGCGTTGGCGCCACGGAAGTGGAAGAAGGTGCGGCGACCATTGCCGGATTCGGTCATGACGTCGGTGTAGGACGTGGCGGCCTTGTTCGTGGTCTTGAGGAGGCGGGTGTCGATCTTGGCTTCGCGACAGTCGGCAAGAATCCTTTCACCGAACGAATCACTGCCGACGAGGCCGGCGGCGGCGAGGGGAAAGGTGGCGCCAAGGCGGGCGAGGTCGACCAGGACGTTGTAAGGGGCGCCTCCAGTACCGAGGGTCTGGCTCTGGATATTGGCGAGCTTCTCGACGGTGGGGTAGACATCGACGGTTTTGACTTCGTCGACGATCCAGTTTCCGGCCGCGAGGACGCCGGCTCGAGTCGGGCCCTTGTTGGGTTTGGAGATGATGACTGCCATACTATGTGCCTTCCGAAGAGGGCGTTCGCTGTGAGGGTAGTGGCCGGAAACCCCACTGGAAACACAATAATCGGCGGCACAATTGTCCAGGTGATAGGTTGGGCTGGTATGGAGCGCGGCCGGTGCAGTAGTTAGCAGGCATGATCTTGATGGGCATCGGCGACGAAGCGGGTGCGGGTCTGGGGAACCAGATCGCGGCGACCCGGGAACTCGGGTGGGATCGCGTGGAGATGCGGGCGGTCGAGGTACCCGGCCATCCGAAGGCGAATTTCCACGACCTTCCCGAGGCGGCATTCGATCGGGCCGTCGGCGACCTTCAAGCGGCAGGACTCCGCGTGCATTGTTTCGGGTCGGCGGTCATGAACTGGGCCAAGACGGTTGAGACGCCATGGGACATTACTGTCGCGGAAGTGGATCGGTGCATTCCCCGGATGAAGCGGGCCGGGGCGCAGTTTGTCCGGATCATGAGCCTGAAACCGGGAGAGGAGACCTATGTGACGCCCCGGATCGTGTTTCAGCGGGTTCGGGAGGTGACGAGCCGATTTCTGGATGCCGGCCTGACGCCGGTCCACGAGAACTGCATGAACCATGGGGGTATGAGTTGGCAGCATGCCTTGGAATTGCTGGAGAAGTGCCCGGGGTTGAAATGGGTATTCGACACGGCAAACCCGGTCTTCAACGCGGATCGGTCGAAGTCGAAGCCATGGCCCCAGCAGGACCCGTGGGAGTTCTGGGAGCACGTTCGCGATCACGTCGTGCATCTGCACGTGAAGGACGCGACGTGGAACGTCGAGAAGAAGGACGCGGATTACAACTGGCCGGGAGAGGGCCAGGGGCGTGTTCGGGACATCCTCCGGGATGCGCTGGCGCGGGGTTATTCGGGTGGCGTTTCGATCGAGCCGCATATGGTCGTGGTCTTCCACGATGTGACCTCGAAGAGCGCGAGTGAGGATGGCGCGCGGAAGAATTTCGTGGAATACGGACGGCGTCTGGAGCGGTTGATC
>JBBQIU010000636.1:0-3044 GCA_038325245.1 Verrucomicrobiota bacterium | reverse complement strand
TCGTGGCTTCCCTTCGTGTACGGCGGGTGGTGCCAGAACGCGATCAGCCAATCGGCGCGGGTCTTTTCGAGGTCAGCCTTCAGCCAGCGGGCCATGGGTTCGGTGGGGCGGCGGTCGAGGTCGTGTGAGTCGAGGCAGATGAAGTGGATGTTGGCGTAATCGAACGAGTAATAGGCCTCGGTGCCGGAGGCGAGCCCGCCGGCCTCGCCCCGGGTGGGAACGACGTAGGCGTCATAATAGGGTCCGATGCCGGTCCGGCCACTGGAGGTGCGGCCCTCGTGGTTGCCCATGGTTGGCCAGCAGACCTTGTGGCGCAGCGTGACATCGTAGGATTCGAAGAAGCGGCTCTGGAATTCCATGTCGCGGCCGATCCCGTAAGCCATGTCGCCGACGTGAATCCAGAAGTCCAGGGGGCGCTGTTCGCGCGCCACGGTCTGAAGCATGGCCTGGTGAACGGCGGCCTGCGGTTCGCGTCCCGTCCCGCTGTCGCCAAGGACCCAGAAGCGAATGGGACCCGTCGATCCGGCGGGTGGGTGGGTGGTGAACTGGTAGGAACCATCGTCGGGGGTGAGCCGCTGATCACCGTCGAACAGAGCGTAATGGTAGGTCGTGCCGGGCCGGAGGTCCTTGAGTCGGGCTTCGTACTGAAAGGTGCCGACGGGTGCGGAGTGTAGTTTGGGCAGGCCCAGGTGGGTCTTGGTTTGGAGTCCCACCCATCGTGGGGGCAGGATTTGGCCATTGGTTCCAACAGAAGCGCGGGTGAGGATGTCGGTCCGGCGGAGCAACCGATTCAGGTTGGCGGGATCTTCCCCGTAACGGACGACGGGTTGAATGGGCCCCTCTGTCCGCCAGACAACGTGCATGAGGGTGGGGCTTGCGAACTGAAGGTACGGCGCGCGCGCGAAGGGCTGGGGCGGGTTGGCGGCGTGGGGAGAAAGGGCCGGCAGGAGGATCAGCAGCGGCAGGAGGGTTCCGACGGCGAACAGAACGCCTCGGCTGGTTAACGGGACCGGCGACATGCGGGGCATGGTAGGTACTGGAACGAATTGGTCAAAGCATGCGGCCGTTGCTGCGGCAGGAGGCAATGCTTCACTCGGCTGCCGTGAGGCGGCGGCGCCCTCGGCCTCGCTGCTCTCCCTGCCTGCGTGGCGAATCCGATCCCGGCCGCCCCTTGCGCGGTTCAGACGTTGAACTTGAACAGAAGGACGTCCCCGTCCTGAACGACGTATTCCTTGCCTTCCATGCGATACAGGCCCTTTTCGCGGGCGGCGGCAACGGATCCGCACTTGATGAGGTCGGCATAGGCGACCGTCTCCGCCTTGATGAAGCCACGTTCGAAGTCGGAATGGATGACGCCTGCCGCCTTGGGGGCGGTGTCGCCGGTGTGGATGGTCCAGGCGCGAACCTCCTTTTCGCCGGCCGTAAAGTAGGTGCGAAGGCCGAGCAGATGGTAGGTGGCGCGGATGAGCTGGCCGACGCCGGATTCCTTCACGCCAAGTTCCGCGAGGAATTGGCGGGCTTCATCGGGGGCCAAGTCGATGAGATCGCTCTCGATCTGGGCGCTGATGATGGTGGTTTCGCAGCCGATGTGGGTCGCGGCGTAGTGCCGGACCTTCTCGACGAACGAATTGGTGTCGGCCGTTGCCAGGTCGACTTCGCGGACGTTGGCGGCGAAAATGGTGGGCTTGTCCGTTAGGAGGCAGAACCCCCGGGAGAGCGCCTTTTCCTCCGAAGTCAGGTCGCAGGTGAGTGCGAGTTTGCCGGAGTCCAAGTGAGGTTCGAGCTTGGCAAGGACGGCGTCTTCGACGGCGGCGACCTTGTCCCCGCGCTTGACGTCCTTGGCGAGGCGCTCGCGGCGACGGCGGATGCCGTCGAGGTCGGCGAGCATCAATTCCGTATTGATCGTCTCGATGTCGCGGACGGGATCGATGGCGCCGGCGACGTGATGGATATCGGGGTCTTCGAAGCAGCGGACGACCTGGATGAGGGCGTCGACCTCGCGGATGTGGCTTAGGAACTTGTTGCCGAGGCCCTCGCCCTGGGAAGCGCCTTTGACCAGGCCGGCGATGTCCACGAACTCGATCGCGGCGGGAATGATGACGGTCGTCTTGGCGACCGCCCGGAGGGGTTCGAGCCGGTCATCCGGGACGGTGACGACGCCGATGTTGGGATCGATGGTGCAAAAGGGGTAGTTGGCCGCCTCCGCCTTTCGGGTGCGGGTGACGGCATTGAAGAGGGTGGACTTTCCGACGTTAGGGAGTCCGACGATCCCGGCGCGAAGCATTAGGGGGGAAAGGGAACCTGTCCGGCGGCTTCACGGCAAGGGTTCAATTCAGCGATTTGTGATGGTGAACGGGCAAGTCTCTCGCAACTGGCGTTTAATGGGCCGGGTAGTAGCCTCCGCCTATGACCGACGTCGAACAACGGAGCCTGCTGGGAATTTGTCTCATGTCGGCCTTTGCGGATGGATCGAAGAGCGAGGTGGAACGGGATCAGGTCCGCCAGATTGTCGAGGGATTCAAGAACCCTGCCCTCAACGCGTTAGCCCTGTATCGCGAAGTCCTGCTCCGCCAGGTGACCCTGGAACAGTTCGCCGGACAAATCACCACGCCGGAGCACCGTGCTCTGGCTTATGAGATGGCCTTGGGGGTCTGCGAAGCCGACAACCTCCTCAACGACAAGGAGCGCGTGTTCATGGCAAACCTGCGACGCGTGTTGGCGCTCGAGGAAAGCGCCGTGGCTCCGATGCATCAACAGGCCAACGACCTGGCGTCGTCCGCGCTTCCACCCGTCCTGGGCTCGGGTGCGTCGACTCGAAATCTCTCTCCTGCCGTCGCCGGCGCTGCCGGGGACCCCGAGCTCGACTCGACGATCCTGAACCACGCGATTCTCGCGGGAGCTCTGGAGTTGCTGCCAGGGTCGCTGGCCACGATGGCCATCATCCCGCTGCAAATGCGCGTCGTGTACCGGGTGGGGCAGCGTTTCGGGGTGGAACTGGATCGCGGCCACATCGGGGAGTTTCTGGCGGCGGCAGGAATTGGGAT
>JBBQIU010000635.1:0-3049 GCA_038325245.1 Verrucomicrobiota bacterium | reverse complement strand
TCCGCACTTGGGCCGACGAAGGATTCCCCCTGGAACTTCTGACCCGCCTTCGCGCGCACGGCTACGAGATCTTCATCTCGGCTGATCACGGCAATACGGAGGCCGTCGGCATTGGACGTCCCCAGGATGGCGTCCTCAGCGACAATCGAGGGGAGCACTGTCGCATTTACTCGGTTCCGGCACTCCGTAATCAATGCCTCTCCGACTTCCCGGAAACCCAGTGTTGGGATCATGCGGGGCTGCCGGAGAACATCTCCACTCTTCTGTCTCCATACGGCACGGCCTTCACTCAGGACGGCGCCATTCTGCTGTGCCACGGCGGGGCCGCATTGGAGGAGGTTTGTCCCCTTCGTCCGCATTGGTTCGTCGGTCACGTGAGCAGAAGGCGTCATCCAAATGCAGTCGAGAAACGACATCGGCTTCGGGAAGAAGGTCCGCGCTCGCTGGCTGGAAACGGCGCTACGTCAGGCTGCGGACGGGATGAGCTTCGACGAGGCCAAGGGCATCCTCGCGAAGGACATCTCCGTGGACAACCCGGGTGCGGAGGCTGTTCGGAAGATTCTGACCTGCCTCAAACGCGTCTGGTTTGCGCCCCGGGACTATTGTCGCTCGCTCCGAGATGCCGGCTTGGATCTCGTTCGGCGCGACGACTCGTCCGACTGCAAATTCGTCCTGAACTGGGGAATGGCGATCGCGGCCTACCCGTTTATGGGGGACGTCGCCGAAACCCTGGGAAGGCTTTTGAAACTCCAGGGCGAAGCGCGCCGGGCTGACGTTGATCGGCGGGTGCGGGAACAGCGCGGCGACCGAGGATTCGTCCATCGCATCACCCGCATCAACGTCAGCAGCCTGCTGGATTGGCAGGCAATTGCTGAAGGTGAGAGATCGGGCGTGTACATCCAAGGCAAGCAGGTCCGCCTGAGGCTTCCCGAGCAAGTGGGATGGCTGTGCGAGGCCGTTCTCATTTCCTGGGGCCGCAGCCAAATGGATTTCTCTCAGCTATGCCATCATCCCGCGCTCTTTCCAATTGTTGTCGAGCCATGCAGCGCTTCGGTCCTCCGAGGCAATCCTCGACTGAGGGTTATGCGGCAGAGTGTGAACCATGAGGTTGTTGGTCTGGACGGCGACCGCATTTCAGCGTGACGACTTCATTCCGAGTCCTGGGTTGAGCGCGCAGCAGGGGGTGCCGATGGCCACGGCCGGACGCGACTCCGAACTGGCACTAAACCCGGACCGATGCTCGATACGCCTCCACCGAACGGTGGCCGCTTTGCTACTGCATGTTTACGGCTAAGACGCCCGGTTGCACTCTGAGGAGGGCGTGTCATGCTGAGCGCTCGTTAAAACTATGGAAAAGCCAAATATCGTCGCCTACCTGAAGCCTTGGTGCGGTTGGAGCAACGGCGTGCGCGCCGTGATGAAGAAGTACGACCTGCCGTTCGAGGACCGGGACATCATCAACAATCCCAATGATCGGGCGGAGATGATCGAAAAGAGCGGTCAGACCCTCAGTCCTTGCGTGGAGATCAATGGGAACATGCTTCCCGACATCAGCGGGGAGGAAGTCGAAGCGTGGATGCTTAAGCAGGGTTTGGTTCAGCCCAATGAGCGCCAGCCGGAAGTGCCGACGAACCAGCCGTGTGCCAACGAGTTGCCGACAGCCGCACCGCTGAGCTTTCGCCGGATGAACTGAGGAGAGGTTAGCAGGCCCATCACCCCGCCGGTAACCGTGAAGCGGTCCCGGCAGGGGTGGGGTGTGGGTTGGGGTGTGGTGGGGTGATTCGGTGAAGTGACCCTTGATCGTCACTTCCGGGTCTTCACAAGCGGCTCGGTTCCGATGTCGGGCATGTCTTTCTTTGCGAGAACGAGCGCGGCCGCTTCGTCATCAGGCAGAGCCATGGCCATGACATTGCGGTAGTGGACGACGCTTCCGGGGTCGTGTTGTTGGAGGGCAAGGTGCCCTTCGAGGAACGAGCGCTTTTCGTCGATGAAATCGACGACGATCTTGTCATTCACCTTGATGATGACCCGATTTCCAATGGCGACGATGTGCTGGGTCCACCAGGTGTCGTCCTGGACGAGTTGCTCGAGCATCTTTGCGCGGTTGTAGAGACTGCCGGTGCGCTGGGGATCGGAGCTGGTGTTCTCGACCTGGGTCTCGTAGCCGTCGGGCCATCCGGTCATGAGTTTGGCGCGGAAGTACATTCCGGAGTTCCCCTTGTTGTTAAGCTTCGCCTCGGCCTTGAACTGGAGGTTTATGTAAGTCTTCGGGCTGAACAGGTGGCTCCGGGGGCCCTTGCCCACGAGGTTGCCTTCGGCGTCGATGGTCCAGCCGCCTGGATCGAAGGTCTTCCAGCCACTGAGCGTCCTGCCGTCGAAGAGGCGGTGCCAGCCGTGGGCGTCGGCGGGCTTGGGCGTGGGAGTCCCTTCGACAACGGGCTCGCGGGGAGTCTGGGCGAGAGTGGAAAGGCCCGCGACGAGGCCAAGCGTGGCGAGGACGAAGTGGAGTCGGCGTGTGAACTGCATCCCGGGGCTATAGCGGGGGACGGGCCATGTCTCAACGTGGAAGTGGACGAAAGGATTGACCTGGGGGAGTCGGATTCATTAAACAAGCGCCAGTGAATCGATCGTTGACGAACCTGCTGCTTACCCTTGCGCTGCCTCTGGGCGGCGCGGCTGCGGCGTTTTGATCGATCACTGAAACCAGTTTCGAACCGCCCGCTGCCGCAAACCGGTGGCGGGTTTTTGCTTTCCGCCGCGGTCGTGCAAACGGGAGTCGAGACCCAACGAAGACACGTATGTTGACGAATGCCGCATCGAAGTACCGGCCCTTTCCACCGGTTCAGATTCCTGACCGACAATGGCCCAACCGCGTCCTGACGGCGCCGCCCGTCTGGTGCAGCGTGGATCTCCGCGACGGGAACCAGGCGCTCGCGATCCCGATGAACGTCTCGCAGAAGCTGGAGTTGTTCGATGCCCTCGTGAGATGCGGGTTCAAGGAAATCGAGATCGGGTTTCCGGCGGCGTCGAACACGGAATTCGCGTTCCT
>JBBQIU010000634.1:0-3053 GCA_038325245.1 Verrucomicrobiota bacterium | reverse complement strand
CAAAGCAGGCGGACGTCGGCGTCCCTCTCCTGCGCGGCCGGGTCGTTACGGTCCGACTGCCGATACGTTGCGGAGAGAACGATGAGGCGGTGCAGATGCTTGACGGACCAGCCGGAGCCGATGAATTCCGAGGCAAGCCAGTCCAACAATTCAGGGTGGGAGGGGGGGGCTCCATTGCGGCCGAAGTCGCTCGGTGTTTCCACGAGGCCGGTTCCGAAGTGGCCCTGCCAGATCCGGTTGACCATCACCCGTGCGGTCAGCGGATTCCGGGGGCTCACGATCCATTCGGCCAGCGCCTTGCGTCGGTCCTGCTCATCCGTGTCCAACGGAAGTTGCATGGCGTCGAGAGCGACCGGCACGGCGGGCGCCACGATCTCCCTCGGTTGTTCCGGGTCCCCACGGCTCAACAGGTGAATGACATCGGGCTTCCGGAAGAGGCCTGCGAACGCCTTCTGTCCCTGCGATACCTCGGCCAAGCGGGCTTGCAGGGCCTTGCGTTCCTCTGCGAGTTGGTTCTCCGTGTCGTCGATCCTCGCCCTGAGGGTCGCTTCCTCGGCCCTGAGGGCTTTCGCCTCGGGCGTTTGGAGGTCCCGATCCTCGTATTCGACGCCCGCGACGAACGACTGCATGGCGAAGTAATCCCGTTGCGAGATGGGATCGAACTTGTGGTCGTGGCAGCGAGCGCATCCGACGCTGAGCCCGAGGAATGTCTGCCCGAGGTTGACCACGATCTCATCCAAAGCGTCCTGCCGCGCCAGGCGTTTCGAGGGTTCGTCCGCGCCGATTTGACCAGGCAACAGAACCGAAGCCGTGATGAGGAATCCCGTTCCGGCGTCCTCCCCGAGGGCGTCTCCGACGATCTGTTCGCGGACGAAACGGTCATACGGCGTGTCCTTGTTGAAGGCGCGGATCACGTAGTCGCGGTAAGGCCACGCATTGGGCCGCTCCGTGTTCACCTCGAAGCCATGCGTGTCGGCGAACCGCACCACGTCCAGCCAATGTTGCGCCCACCGCTCACCGTAGCGTGGGGAATCGAGCAACCCATCCACGACCCGCTGGAAGGCGTCGGCGCCGGAATCGGCGACGAAGGCCGACACCTGCTCCGGCGAGGGAGGCAGGCCGGTGAGATCGAAGAAAACGCGTCGCAGCCAGCTCACGCGATCGGTCTCGGGCGTCGGGCGGAGCCCCGCGTGCTCGAGGCGATCGAGAACGAATCGGTCCACGTCTCCCCGCGGCCAGGTTGGGTCTTCGGTGGGTGGAGGTTCGGGATTGGTCAGGTCCTTGAAGGACCAGTGATTGCGCCGGTCCTCCAAGGCCGCGCGATCGACGCCGTCCGGCCAGAGGGCGCCCTCGTCGATCCATTGAGTGAGGAGGGTGACCTCGGCGGGGGAGAGACGTTCCCCGGTTGGCGGCATCTGTGAGTCGGAGTTCTCGGACGTGACGAACCGGATCAGGGGACTCGCCTTTGCTTTTCCGGGGATGATGTTGGGTGCCTCCCAATCGCCGCCCTTGAGGGCGGCGGCCTTGACGTCGAGCCGGAGTCCGGATTTCTGCTTCGCCTCGCCGTGGCACGCATGGCAGTGCTTTTCGAAGATCGGGCGAACGTCCTGGACGAAGTCCACCGGCGCCGCGCCGCACGCTGGCGCGGCCAACGCCAGCACGAGCGCAAGGAAGGGCGGTGCGATCGGCTTCACGGGCGGCACGTTAGAGGAGGAACGGGCGCCTGGGAACTGCGGTGCGCGACGCCCGACAGGCTCTCAGAAGCTTAGGAGGCACTGCCAGATGTAGGTGCTGCCGAGGGAGTCGATGTTTTGCCAGATACGACGAAGGAGATCGGGGTCGCCGGAGATCTCGGGAAGTTCGGGGAGTTTGGAGTCCCACGGGAAGCAGACGCCGGGAGGGATGTTTGGACGGGGCTGGCCTTCGAGGCCCCGGAGAGACGAGAGATCCGCGCCGTCGGACGGTTTCGGGATTGGGGTCGGGGTGGAGGAAGGAGCGGCGGAATAGACGCCGTATTCGCGGGCGGCCTCTGTCAGGGCCCTGAGGTTCTCAACACGCGTGTCGTTCTGCATGATGGCGCTGGCGTCGAGGATGTAACCGCCGTCGCGCGCGACGTCGTCGAGGGCTTTGCGGCAGAAGTCGCGGACTTCCTGGGGCTTACCGTAGCTGAGGAGGGTGTTGGGAATGCCGCCGCTGAGGGCGAAACGGTGGTGGAGTTTCCGATGGGCGAGGAGGAGGTCCCCGCGATCGACGTGGTAGACAATGGACCGTTCGGGAAGTTGGGCGAAGTCGTCGTGGTGATAATCCCAGTTTCCCTCGGCGTAGAAGAGGGTCTGATGGCCGTGTTTCCAGAATTCCTCAATGCAGGGGCGGAGGGTGGGCCAGAAGTGGGATTGGAACTGGGCTGGGTTGATGAAGGGCACGCAGCCCCGGTGCATCCAGAACCCGATGGGCACTTGTTGGGCGGGATCGGCGGTGGTGAGACCGACGTGAGTGAGGTGGGGCATGAGGGCCTCGCAGGCCTTGAGCACCTTGTCGGGCTGGGTGTGCATGTCCATGGTCAGGCCGATATAACCCCGGAGCTTGTCGGCGATGATATCGAAGGGGGCTTTGAAGATGCCGGCGATGGCGGAGACGGACCCGTTCTCGGAGCGCATGCGTTGGATATGGGGGCCGAGGGCCATGAAGTAGACCATCATGGCCATCCCGCCTTTCACGAAAGAGAGGTTGTTGCGGCGGGTGGAGGGGGCGCCAATTTTGGCCACTTCGGTAGAGACACGGGGAAGCCAGACGTCATAAAGGAAGCCCGTGGGATCATCGATGAGCGCGTCGTATTCGTCTTCGCGCATGAACGCCTGGTCTTCGGGCGGCTCGATGTAATTGAAACCCGTTTCGTGGGGGATCCCGATTCCGGGGATCCCGTAGTAGCGGAGTCCGATGGCCTGAGTGAGGCCGGTCCAGACCCAAACCGTGTTGCAGACCATGGCATCCCAATCGAAGTCCCGGCCTGTCTTGAGGACGGCCTCGAAGGCCTTTTCGTAATCGTGCGTCAC
>JBBQIU010000633.1:0-3070 GCA_038325245.1 Verrucomicrobiota bacterium | reverse complement strand
CCGCCGCCGTTGCTGCCTTCCGGTTTTGGCGGGTTTCCTCAGTCCGCATTCCATGGGCCCTGGCGCGGCTATTGAACGCGCCCAACTCCTCCCCCCGCAAGCCCTTTCCCACGCTACCCTCCCGTCAGTCCACGAAAAATGCCTCATTCGACATCAACAGCACCTGCGCGTACCTCTCCCAGGCGGTCAATGGCACCGCCCCCCCGGGAACCTCCCCCGCTTCCTGCGTGTGCCGGGCCAGGAATCGGCCCGCCAAATCCACCTCCACCGGTTGCGGTTCCCGTTGCAGAATCAACTCGTATAACTGCGCCACCCGCGACGCCGTGTCCGGCGTCGACATCACATCCGCGCGGCGCATCACCTGCCGCGCCTGATCCAACGCAAACGGGCTGTTCATGAGGAACAACGCCTGCTGCGGAACGGTCGTCTGGAACCGTTGCGCACTCGAGGTGTCCGGGCTGGCGAAATCAAAAGTCCGGAACACCCCCGGCAAATTCTGGCGCTCCACAAATCCATACACTGTCCGGCGCGCAATATAATCCCGCGTTGTGATCTCCACCCCGTGTCCCCCCATCGCCAGGTCCAACCGACCCGCCGCCCCCAAGAGCGTGTCGCGCATCGACTCAAAATCCAGCCGACGCCTGATCTGTCGTCCCAGATAGAGATTCTCCGGATCCGAGTCGCCGGTGACGTCCACGTCGCTGGATTGCTGCCATGTCGACGAAAGCATGATCTGTCGGTGAATCCGCTTGAAGGACCAACCGTCCGCGACGAACCGAGACGCCAGCCAGTCCAGCAGCTCCGGATGCGTCGGCGGATCGGAGCGCAATCCGAAATCCGCGGGCGTGCGCACCAGACCCGCGCCAAAATGGTGGAGCCAGATCCGGTTCACCGCAACCCGCGCGGTCAACGGATTCTCCGGGCTCGCAATCGCCTCCGCAAGTTCCAGTCGGCCGCTTCCCTTCTGGAACGGCTTCCGTTCCGGCCCTGACAGCAACGCGAGAAACTGCCGGGGAACGGTCTCTCCCCGATTCCCAGGATTCCCCCGCTTGAAGATTGCCGGCTGCACCGGAGACGCCTTGTCCTCAAGCACCATGCCCCGCGGCGGGGCTCCCGGATGCGTCGCCTCCAACTCCTCCACCGCCCTCTGCAAGGCCCGCTTCTTTTGCGCTTCCGGCACGTTGAACAACGCATGCAATTCCCCGCCCTCCAGGGCAATCGGCGTCCCCGTCGCCTCCAGAAAAGCCCGTACCCAGGCGTCCTCGCCGGCCGCAAATACCCCGTTGTAACGGTCCGCCACCTCCTTCAGCGACCCTGGAACCGTCGGTTCAAACAGGCGGACCACGGTCGCGTTCGCGAGCCCATCGGCGTTCGCCACAACCTTCGGAGTCAAGGCCTTCGCCGCCTCGCCGAATCCTTCCGCCGGCAGTGCCGCATAGTCCGCCCAAGGAACAAAGAGCGGGTTCGCCTCTTTCTTCCATCCCTCCAATGCCGAGATCCAGCGGTTCACCACCACCGGACTCAACTGGCGGCTCCGCGCCAGTTCCTCCCGCTTGCCGCCCGCCTCGAGACCCGCGGCTTCGTGCGCCGCCAGCAGATAATCCCCCACGGTCTCCCTCAGCTTTCGCCGATGTTCCGACTCCTTCTTCGCCACGAACTCGTCCCGCTCCTTCTCTCGACGAACCAACTCCATCCGGAATGTCTCATGCTGTGCGGGGTCCGTGATCGTTCCGAGCAGCGGCTTGTCGCCGGGCTCCTGCGACGACGCGAAGACGCCATAAAGCGAGTAGTAGTCCGCGATCGGCACGGGGTCGTACTTGTGATCGTGGCATCGCGCACAGGCCACCGTCAGGGCCATCGTCCCGCGTGTCAGCACGTCAATTCGGTCATCAATGATGTCGTGCTGGTTGTTGAGAAAACGCCGCCCCAGCGTCAGGAAGCCCATCGCCGCCAACGCGGATCGCTCCTCCCCGGCCCCGACCTGGTCCGCCGCAATCTGCTCGACGAGAAAGCGATCGTACGGCTTGTCCTCGTTGAACGCCCGAATCACGTAGTCCCGATAGGTGTAGGCGTACGGATACCGGCGCTCCTCCTCGAACACATAGCCCTTGGTGTCTGCGTACCGCGCCACGTCCAGCCAATGCCTGCCCCATCGCTCTCCGTACCGCGGCGAGGCCAGCAATCGGTCCACGACCCGCGCGAACGCCTCGTCCGATTCGTCCGCCACGAAACGCTCGACGTCCTCCATCGTCGGAGGCAGGCCCGTCAGGACAAAACTTGCGCGCCGAATGAGTGTCCGCGGGTCCGCCTGCGGTGCGGGCTTCATCCCGCGGGCTTCCAGCGATGCCAGGACAAATCGATCGACCGGCATCTTCACCCAACCGGCATCCTTCACGCCGGGAAGGGCGGGTTCGCGCACAGGTTGAAAGGCCCAATGCTCCCTGGCACGGGCCGCGGGGTCCGGCAGCGGCGTCGCGTTCACGCGCGGATCGGGCGCTCCCATCTTAACCCATGCCACCAGGACCTCAATCTGCTCCTCCGAAAGCTTCGTCTTCGGTGGCATCGCCAGATCCGGGTCCTCATGACGGACTGCCCGAATGAGTGGACTTTCCTCCACATTTCCAGGAATCAGCGCCGGACGCCCGCTCGCCCCGCCTTTCTCCCATCCCGCCTTGGTATCGAGCAAAAAATCCCCGCGAACGTTCTTCGCTTCCGTGCTGTGACAGGAATAGCAGTGGTCGATCAGGACAGGCCGCACGTGGTTCTCGAAGAATTCCGCAGCCGCCGAATCCAGCGGCGCCCCGGGCAGTGGCGCGGGGTTCGCCACGGAAGCATGCGCGGTCCAACCTCCCGCCAGCCCCGCGGCCAGCCAGATCACCGCCCATCCGGTCCGATCCGCCCCCTTGCGATAGTTGCCTGGCCACATCTCGACCAGTTATGCCGTGATTCTTGAATCCAAGCAACGCCCGGGCATAACTGAACCGCATGGCCCCGTGCATCCTCGGGTTGTCGGTTGATCTGTGAATCCCTCTCCTAATCTTAATCTTAATCCTAATACTAATCTGAGTCG